>JANOCF010000509.1:0-5833 GCA_031412055.1 Holophagales bacterium
GCGATCTCGACCGGCGACATGCTGCGCCTGGCCGTGTCCTCGGGCAGTCCGCTCGGCGGGCGGGTCCAGAGCATCATGGCCGCGGGCGGTCTGGTCGACGATGCCACCATGGCCGACGTGGTGCGGGAGCGGCTGGCGCAGGAGGACGCCCGGCCGGGCTTCCTCCTGGACGGCTACCCGCGGACCATCCCCCAGGCCGAGACCCTGGACCGGGTCCTCGGCGAATCGGGGCAGGAGCTCGACGCGGTACTGTCCATCGAGGTGCCCGAGGAGGAGCTGGTCCGCCGGGCCGTGCTCCGAAAACGGGGCGAGGACGACCGCGAAGAGGTGGTTCGTGAACGACTTCGGGTATATCGGGAAAAAACGGAGCCCCTGATCGGTTACTATAGAGAGCGCGGTCTGCTCTATCCGGTCGACGGCAACCTCCCGGTCGAAAAGGTGACGTCCCAGATGTTGATCGCGCTCGGGGTGAACGGTTGATGGTTCTGAAGACCCCCGGCGAGATCGAGCTGATGGACCAGGCCAACCGGATCGTCCTGAAGGTCCTGGACGAGGTTGGCGCCATCATCGCCCCGGGTGTGACCCGGCGGGAGCTGGATCGTCTGGCCGAGAAGGTCATCCGCGGCGCGGGTGCCGTGCCGGCGTTCCTGAACTACCGGGGCTACCCTGCCACGCTGTGCATCTCCGTCGATGACGTGATCGTGCACGGGATTCCGAACGACGTCTCTCTCAAGGAGGGGCAGATCGTCGGGATCGATTGCGGTGTGGTCTACAAGGGGTACTTCGGGGACGCGGCGCGCACATTCGCGGTGGGCGAGGTGGGCGAGGAAGCCCGGCGCCTGCTGCGGGTCACCGAGGAGGCGTTGCGCCTCGCGGTGGAGCAGGTCCGTCCGGGAGGCCGCCTGTCGGACATCGGATACGCGGTCCAGCTTCATGCCGAGAAGCACGGCTTTTCGGTGGTACGGGAGTTTTCGGGCCATGGGATCGGGACCTCGCTGCACGAGGACCCGCAGGTGCCGAATTATGGCAAGCCGGGCAAGGGGCCGAAGCTCCGCCCGGGTCTCGTGCTGGCCATCGAGCCGATGGTCAATGCCGGAAAAGCCGGTGTCCGGATGGATGCCGACGGATGGACGGCACGGACCGAGGACGGGTCGTTGTCGGCCCACTTCGAGTTCTCGGTCGCGGTGACCGCGTCGGGTGCCCGGGTGCTCGGCCTGAGTTGAGCGGAACAGGAGAGAAGAGGTTTGTCCAAAAAAGAAGAGGCGATCGAGGTCGAGGCGACGGTGATCGAACCGCTCCCCAACGCGATGTTTCGTGTGGAGCTGGAGAACAAGCACCAGGTCCTGACCCACATCTCGGGCAAGATGCGGAAGCATTTCATCCGTATCCTGCCCGGCGACCGGGTCCTGGTGGAGCTCTCGCCGTATGACCTCACGCGCGGCCGGATCGTCTACCGTCTTAAGTAGGCGGCTGAAAGGAAGTCGGTCATGAAAGTACGTTCATCGGTAAAGCGGATCTGCCCGAAGTGCAAAGTCGTCCGCCGCAAAGGGGTGGTGCGGGTGATTTGCGAGAACCCCAAACACAAGCAGCGGCAGGGATAGGATAGCCATGGCACGTATCTCAGGGGTGGACCTCCCCCAAAACAAGCAGGTTTGGATCGGGCTCACGTACATCTTTGGTATCGGCCGCTCGCGTTCGCGCGACATCCTGGCCAAGGCCGAAGTTCCGGAGGTGACGAAAGTCAGAGACCTCACGGAAGACGAGGCTCGTCGGATCCGCAAGGTGATCCAGGACGAAGGCCGAGTCGAGGGCGACCTGCGCAAGGAGGTCAGCCAGAACATCAAGCGGTTGATGGAGATCGGCTCCTACCGGGGCGTCCGTCACCGCAAGGGGCTGCCGGTCCGCGGACAGCGGACCCAGACCAATTCCCGAACCCGCAAGGGCCCGCGTCGCGGCGCCGTGGCGGGCAAGAAGAAGGCGACCAAGAAGTAAGCCAGGAGACAGGCGATGGCGAAAGCGGAAAAGAAGGACAGGAAGAGCGGCAAAAAGAAGGAGAGGCGCAACGTCCCTCACGGGGTTGCGCACATCCAGGCCACCTTCAACAACACGATTGTTTCGATCGCCGATCCGGAGGGCAACCTTCTTTCCTGGTCGTCGGCCGGGCGGATCGGTTTCAAGGGCTCGCGCAAGGGAACTCCCTTCGCGGCCCAGGTCGCCGCGCAGAACGCGGGCGGCAACGTGAAGGACGTGGGGATGCGCTCCGTCGACGTTCTGGTCAAGGGACCGGGCGCCGGCCGGGAATCAGCCATCCGCGCCCTGCAGGCTTCGGGGCTTGAGGTCAAGTCGATCAAGGACGTGACCCCCATTCCGCACAACGGCTGCCGGCCGCGCAAGCGCCGCCGGGTCTAAGCCGCTAGAAGCAAGGAATCCGCTGCCGAAAGCTCCCCGGGCGTACCGGGGGGCATCGGGCGTCTTCCCTAGTTGAAGTCCCCGTAGCATCGGGGAGAGGACGTCAAGGAGAGAACTCAACGTGGCAAGATATACGGGACCCGTTTGCCGGCTCTGCCGCCGCGAACGGATGAAGCTGTTTCTCAAGGGCGACCGCTGCTTCAAGGAGAAGTGCGCGGTCGAGCGGCGCAACTTCCCCCCGGGCCAGCACGGCACGCGGCGCGGCCGCCGGACGCTCGGGTACGGTCTGCAGTTGCGCGAGAAGCAGAAGGTGAAGCGCATCTACGGAGTGCTCGAGAGCCAGTTCCGCAACTACTTCGAAGAGGCGGACCGCCGCAAGGGCATCACCGGTGAGAACCTCCTGGTCATGCTGGAGCGCCGTCTCGACAATGTGGTCTACAGTCTGGGCTTTGCAGGCTCCCGCGCGCAGGCTCGGCAGCTCGTCCGCCACGGCCACGTGCTGGTCGACGGCCGGAAGATCACGATCCCCTCGTACCAGACCAAGGCCGGCCAGTCGGTCGTGGTCCGGGAGGCCAGCCGCAAGAACACCCTGATCCGGTCGAGCGTGGAGACCGCGCGGGGACGGGGCGTTCCGGAGTGGCTGGAGCTCGACGCCGAGAACGTGAGCGGCAAGGTGCTTCGCGTGCCCGCTCGCGAGGACATCAAGCTCCCGATCCAGGAGCAGCTGATCGTCGAGCTCTACAGCCGCTGATCTGAAAATCATCCCAGCTACAAGCAGGGAAGGAGTCTCAAGAATGCTTTGGAAAGGTTTTCAGCGCCCGAAGCGCCTCGAGGTCGACCAGGAGAGCCTGACGTCTACCTACGGGCGGTTCACCGCCCAGCCGTTCGAGCGTGGCTTCGCCACGACGATCGGCAACGCCCTGCGGCGCTGTTTGCTGTCCTCCATCGAGGGGGCGGCGATCACGGCGATCAATATTGAAGGAGTGCTCCACGAGTTCTCCTCGGTGCCGGGCGTACAGGAGGATGTGACCGACATCATCCTCAACCTCAAGCAGGTGCCTATCCTGTTGCACGCGGACGAGGCGAAGGTGCTCTCGATCGACGTTCCGGGTCCGGGCAAGGTGACGGCCGGCAACATGGCCGAGGATCCGCAGATCGAGATCTTCGACCAGGACGTGCACATCGCCACCCTGAACGAAGAGGGTCACATGAAGCTGCAGGCCCAGGTGAAGAAGGGTCGCGGCTACGTTTCGGCCGACCGCAACTTCGATGAGTCGATGGGCATCGGCTGGATTCCGCTGGACTCGGCCCACAGCCCGGTCCGGCGCGTCAACTACCGCGTCGAGGCGGCCCGTCTCGGCCAGACCACCGACTACGAGCGCCTGATCCTGGAGGTCTGGACCAACGGAACGGTCAGCCCGGAGGAGGCGGTCTCTCTCGCGGCCATGCTGCTCAGGGATCACCTCGGAATCTTCATCCAGACCGAGGAGAGCCTGCGGCACGACGGCGGAGAGCTCGGCCGCGAGGAGCTGGCCGGCCTGGACGCTCTGCTCGCCAAGAACATCGACGAGCTGGACCTCTCGGTCCGTTCGGCGAACTCGCTCAAGAACGCGAACATCCACACTCTCCGCGACCTCGTCCGGCGGACCGAGAAGGACATGCTGGAGACGAAGAACTTCGGCAAGAAGTCGCTCGAAGAGGTGATGGAGGTTCTCGACAAGCTGGGCCTTTCGCTCGGCATGGATGTGCCGGAGCGCCCCGTCGGCGCTGGGGCTTCGGCCTAGCCCTCGGGGCCAGGTCCAGGAGGATATACATCATGCGTCACGCAATGAGGGGCAGAAAGCTGGGGCGGACCTCCGCCCATCGTAAGGCCCTGTTCCGGAACCAGCTCCAGTCGCTGGTCCTGACGGAGCGGATCATCACGACCCTCCCCAAGGCCAAGGAGCTTCGTCCCATCGCCGAGAAGGTGATCACCCGCGGCAAGCACGGCACGGTACACGACCGGCGCTGGGCACTGCGCTGGCTGAGCGACCGCGATCTCGTCAAGAAGCTGTTCGACGACATCGCGCCGCGTTTCACCGAGCGTCCGGGCGGCTATCTGAGGATCGTCAAGCTGGGCCCTCGCCAGGGTGACGGTGCCGAGATGGCAGTGATCGAGCTGGTGGAGCGGGAGGCCGTCGCGGCCCCGGCCGAGGCTCCCAAGGAGACCAAGGCGAAGCGGGAGCCGAAGGCGGTGAAGGAGCCCAAGCCCAAGAAGGAGGCCGGTGCCAAGAAGCCGGCCAAAAAGGAAGGCACGGAGAAGACCAAGAAGGGTAGCAGCCAGCAGAAAGGCATCACGCGCCAGAAGCAGGGCTAGTCCTTCCCTCCTCAGGGGAATTGTTGAACGGCCGGTGTCTCGCACCGGCCGTTTGCTTTTCAGCCTCGCTTTTCAGCCTAGAATCTCGCCCGTGCCTGCTCCCGGCTTGCGGCTCGGCCGCAACGTCCTCGCGCTCGCGGTGGTGAGCTTTTTCACCGACGTGGCGAGCGACATGACGTATCCGCTCCTGCCCCTGTTTCTTGCCACCGTCCTGGGGGCCAGCGCCACGACCATTGGAGCGATCGAGGGGGCGGCGGAGTCCACGGCGGCGCTGCTCAAGCTGGCCAGCGGCTGGATGTCCGACCGCGTGCAGCGCCGGAAGCCTCTGGTGCTCGCGGGCTATGGGATCGCGTCGTTGATCCGGCCGTTGATCGGCATCGCCCAGTCGGCCTCGCAGGTGCTGGCGATCCGGGTCACCGACCGGGTGGGCAAGGGGATCCGCGGAGCTCCGCGGGATGCTCTGATCGCGGACTCGGTCGATCCGGCCATCCGCGGCCGCGCGTTCGGGTTTCACCGGGCCGCGGACCATGCCGGCGCCGTAGTCGGGCCTCTCCTGGCTTTTGTCCTGCTGCAGTGGGCCCACCTCGAGCTGCGGCAGGTGTTCCTGCTCACGATCATTCCGGGGGCCCTGGCGGTCCTCGCGCTCGTGCTCGGTGTCCGAGAGGTCCCGCGAGAGATCCCGTCTTCTGCGAAGCGGTTCGACCCCAACGCGCGGCTCGGCGGCCGGTTCTGGTCGTTCCTGGCCGTCCTCTTCGTCTTTACGCTGGGCAATTCGACCGATGCCTTCCTGCTGCTGCGCGCGGCGGACCTGGGAGTGGCGCCGGCCCTGGTGCCGATCCTCTGGGCGATGCTGCACGTGGTGAAGGCGCTCTCCAGCACGCCGGGCGGAGCGCTGTCGGACCGGCTCGGGCGCAAGCCCCTTCTGATCACGGGATGGCTGGTCTACGCGGGGGTTTACTTCCTGCTCGGACGGGCGGGAGCCGAGTGGCAGGCGTGGGCGCTCTTCGCCGTCTACGGGATCTATTTCGGATTGACCGAGGGGGTCGAGAAAGCGCTCGTCGCCGACCT
>JANOCF010000510.1:0-4067 GCA_031412055.1 Holophagales bacterium
AACGCGAGCTGGCCGAGGCGGTCGGCAGCAGGCTCGGGCTGGACAATCTGCGGCAGGACTGGCAGCCGTTCCGGGACCGGCTCACCGGGCTTCCGGGCGACCTCTCGGCTCTTCTGCAGAAGGCTCTCGCGACCCGGCTCCAGGCGGAGGTGAAGCTGGAGTACTCCCGCGTCAGCTCCGGCGAGGTGGTCCTCGCCTGCGAGTTGGGTCAGGACGCGCTCACCCGGCATCACGGGCAACTCCTGCGGGGCAATCTCGCGGATCTGACGCAAGCCCTGGCCGCGGGAACGCCGGGCTACGAGTTGATCGAGTACATGAAGAGCCAGACGGTCACGAAGCGGCTCTCGTTCGGCGTCTCCATCAGCCTCGGCCCCTGGTCCGCCGCCGGGCAGAGCGAGACCCTCCGCAAATGGAGCCGGCAGACGGAGCTCGACGAGTCGCACGAGCTTGTCGGCTTCACGGGGCAACGCGCTTACGAAGCACGGTGGGGAGACCGGACGTACCGTTACGCGCTCGACTTCAGCGCGGCCATGGAGAGCTTCTCGGCCGGCGTCAGGGCCAACGCCAACGAGTTTCGGTACACCCTCTCCTTCGGCTGGAGCTGGCACGAGCCGCTGAGCCAGGCGGTGCTCGCGGACGCGCTCGACCTCGCCAACGTCTGGAACGTGCTGCCGCAGGGGAAGAACGGGGCCAACGTGGCCGCGGTGCTGGCCCTGGCCGGAAACCGGCCGGCGCTGATCGAGGTCCAGGTCTCGATCCTGGATGACGGATTCCGCTCGTTGCTGGCGACGCCGCCCGACAGGTTCCGGGAGGCCTGGATCGAGGCCATGGCTGCGGCTTTGCCTCGCGTCCGCCGGGGAGGGATGCTCTTCCGCGAACGGGTGCAGGATCGCGTCGTGTGCTACCGCGACGCCGCCCGGTTCGCCATGGACAACCCTGCCGGCGCGGAGATCGCGGGCATCGCGGGGCAGGTTCTCTATCTTCCTATGGACACGAACGCGCAGAACGAGCTGGAGGAGATCGACCGGGGCGACATCCAGGACGGCGGCCTGCCCGACCTGGGCCTCAAGGTGCTCTGGGCCACTGC
Source organism: Holophagales bacterium (assembly GCA_031412055.1). Lineage (GTDB taxonomy): Bacteria > Acidobacteriota > Thermoanaerobaculia > Multivoradales > UBA5704 > DATMER01. The sequence goes on from JANOCF010000510.1 coordinate 1,088, forward strand.
CAATCCGGCCGATGATTGCCGCCGGGCCCGCAAGGCGCTCGACGACTTGACCGAGGCGATCAGCAGCAACGGCAATTCCACCCAGATCGAGGAGACGTTCGACCAGCTCAAGAAGCTCCTTTCGCGCCCGTACGAGCACCGCCTGCTAGGCCGGCTCGTGACCGGCCTGGTCACGGCGCGCAAGCCGGGCGACGTCGTGAAGACGGTGAAGGTGACTCCCGAGAGCGGGGAGCCGATCCTGATCTAGGAAGGTCAGAGGACGAGCCGGTAGCCTTCCGTTCCCGGTGCGGGATAGTGGGCCTGGTAGCCGTGCTCGCGCTGGAGATCACGGTCGTCCCAGATGACGTTCTCGTCGGTGCGGTAGTTGAAGCGGAGACTCGGCCCGCGCTGGGTGGTGATGACGCGGGCGATGGTCTCCGCGTGCGGGTGGTAGTAGCTGCTGCCGTTGGTGGAGACGAGGAAGTTGGGGCAGGAGACCATCTTCAGGAGACCGGGGCTGGTGTTGCCGCGGCTGCCGTGGTGGGAGAGCTTGAAGGCGTCGAGCCGCAGGCGCTCCCGGCCGCTCTCGTCCAGGAACCGCTGAATTGTGGCTTCGAGGAGTGGGGCGAAGGCGTCGCCGGTGAGGAGCAGGGTCTTGCCTTCGTGCTCGGCGAGCAGGGCGATGCTGCTGCCGTTGCCGGCGCCCGCATCTGGCTCGTAGGGTTTGCCGGCGAGGCGCTCGACATCCAGCTTCACCCCCAGCGCGTCGGGCTGCAGGATCGGACGCTTCTCCAGGACGCGGAAGGCATCCTCCGCCGATCCTGGCTCCATTCCCTCCTCGCGGAGGATGCGCTTCCACTCTCTTCGGAGCGCTTCGAGCCGTGCGGGCGTTGGGGAGAGCAGCGTGAGCTTGAGTCCGCCGGGGAGGGTTCGGGTCGGCAGCTCGCCTTCGTCGGGGACGACGACCGCCTTGCCGTCCCAGGCCCGGTTCCAGGGAAAACCATGGGTTTCGAGAAGGGCCGAGACGATCTCGCCCTGGACGGCGCCCAGACTGTCATCAATGTGCTTCCAGGCGTTGAACCAGACATCCCCGAAGCGGTCCGGTCCGATCTCCTGGAGCAGAGGGATGGAGCCGAGGATGTGATCGGCGTCGACGTGGGTCAGGACGAGCAGCTCGAAGGTGATGCCGGGCCGCTCGCGCAAGCGCTCCGCGAGGACCCGGTAGGTGGACTTCATGCCGCAATCGATCAGGACGCGGTGCGGGCTGTCCGCGTCGCCGTACTCGATCCAGAGACAATCGCCGTACTGGGCGGGCAGCATCTCGATGGAGAGCATCACACCTCCTTGCGGGTCAGGATCCAGTCGGCGTCGCCGTACGAGGTGAGGCCGAGGGCCATGGGAGTCGCCTGGGCGACCAGCTTCTGCCGGAGCCGGAGCATGACGTCCCCGAAGGTGCTCTTGCCGTCGGCCATCTGATCGAGCAACTCGACCAGGATCGCGGTGGCGGGGGAGGCGTGGCGCCCGAGGATGGTTGCGATGGTGCTCACCACGACCGCGGCACCACGGTCGCGGAAAAGGATGGCCGGGTTTTCGAAGCTGATGCGGGCGAGGTTGGTCTCGCACCCCATGAGCAGCACGACGGGGTGAGGTCCGTCTTTGCGCCGGACCAGCTCGTCCAGGATGTCGGCGGTCTCCAGCCGGCTGTCCTCTCCGATCTCCAGGACCTCGAAGCCGTTGCTGCCCCTCTCATGGTGGGGAAGGAGGACGAGCAGCCGGGGCCGGTCGCTGTCGATATGTTTTTCCCACTCGGCCCAGGTGGTGACCAGGGCAACGGGACCCCGCTCCTGGAGACTTTTGAGGAGATCGGTCACGGCGTCCTTCTTCACCATGGACACCTTGCCGCTCGCCGCGAGGAGGGAGTTGCCGGCGAGGGGAAGGAGGCTGCGTTTGCGTACGGGCTCGGGACGAATCTCGAAGTCGCGTGTGACCTGTTTCTGATCTCCGCGCTCATGGGCGTGGCGTTCGATGACCTTGCTGAGCCCCCAGAATCCCAGGGGGCAGACGGTCTGCCGTTTATCGGAGGAGCACTCCACGGAACAGTCTCCGGACTCCAGCGCGGCCAGGGCGTGTGCGCAGAGCCCGGCCGTAGAGGAAGGTCTCGTAAAGCGGTACAGCAGCTCGGCGGGCAGGAACGAGTCGGCTCGGGCCGAGGTGATGTGAATGCGGCGGGCATCGGCGAGTTGGACCAGCTCCGTGTGATCGCACAGGAACTGGTGAACGGTGGCGCCTTTCCGGGCCAGCGACCGGAGCAGCTCGACGGAGCCGGGGCTCTCCAGCCCCTCGTAGCGCTCCGGGTCGTCCGCAATGGCGGAGATCTGGCTGTTCAGGAACTCGGTCAGCTCGCGGAGCGGACCGTCGTCGAGGGCGAGCGAAACCGCCTTGTCTTCCGCGGCCGCGGTCATGCGCCCGTCCCGGTCCACGATCAGGGCGGCGTCGAACCGGCTCCGGTGGGCCAGACCTTCGAGTTGGGCGCGGGGCACGGCATCGAGCTCGAAGGTCCAGTCTGCGTCTCCAACCGGAGCTTGGAGCAGGCCGGACTGGAGCACGCGATTGGCGTGGAGAACGGTGATCCGCGCCGCGATCCAACCGTCCTGCGGGGCCGTGAAGGCGAAAAAGATGGGTTCGCTGCTCCCGGACCGGGGAAGCCAGAGAGTTTGGACCTGGGGATCGGGGCTGACCCGGGGCTCCTCGAAGATCACCGTCAGCCGGTGTCCCTGCGGCTCCGGCGGCTCCTTTGGAGTGGGAAAGGGCCGATCGACGCTGGTCCACTGCCGGTCGCGCACGCCCACCCGGATGGCTGCGAGGCAGGACGCGCCCGGCGCCAGCCCCTGCCGGATCTGCCTGGGCTTGCGGGGATCGGTCCGGTCATGGAGCTGCGCTTGGAGGAAGCGGGCCGAAGGCTTTGGCTTGCCGCGCCGGATGGTTGGAGTTGCCTTCGTCC
>JANOCF010000511.1:0-4571 GCA_031412055.1 Holophagales bacterium
GGGATCGCGGTGCGGCTCACCGGCGATCTCGACCCCGAGGCCCTGCGCCTGGCCCTGTCGGAGGTCGTCCGGCGCCACGAGGCGCTCCGCACCGTGTTCCAGGTCGTGGACGGCGCTCCGGCGCAGCTTGTCCTCCCGCCAGACCCGGACGGCCTGTCCCTCCCGTTGCTGGACGCCTCCGTGGCCACCGGCGACCTGGAGCGCGAGCTTGCCCGCCAGCCCTTCGACCTCGCGCGCGGGCCGCTCCTGCGTGCCGCCCTTGCTCGCCTGGGTCCCCGGGAGCACGAGCTGCACCTGGCCGTTCACCACATCGTGTCGGACGGCTGGTCGTTCGGCGTGCTGCTGCGCGAGGTCGTCGCGCTGTACGGGTCGCGGACCGGGCTGCCCGATCTCCCGGTCCAGTTCGGCGACTACGCGCGCTGGCTGGAGCGGCGGCTGGCCGGGGAGGCGCTGGCGCCGCAGATAGCGGCCTGGAAGAGCCGGCTTGGCGGCAGCCTGCCGGTCCTGGAGCTCCCCGCCGACCGGCCGCGGCCGCCGGTGCAGAGCTACCGCGGCGGCCACGTCATCCGCGTGATGCCGGCAGCCCTCGCGGACGGGCTGCGGAGCGTGGCGGGGCCGCACGGCGCCAGCCTCTTCATGGGACTCCTCGCCGCCTTTCAGGCGCTCATCGGCCGTCTCACAGCCCAGGAAGACGTGATCGTGGGCACGGCTGTCGCCAGCCGCGACCGGGTGGAGCTGGAAGGGCTCATCGGCTTCTTCGTCAACACTCTCGCCCTGCGCACCGACCTGTCCGGCGATCCGTCGTTCAAGGAGCTGCTCGGCCGGGTCCGGGGCACGGTGCTTGAGGCCCTGGCGAACCGCGAGGTGCCGTTCGAGCGCCTGGTGGACGAGCTGCAGGTGCGGCGCGACCTGTCGGTCATGCCCATCGTCCAGGTCATGCTGGTGCTCCAGAACGAACCGCTGGAGGTGCCTCCCTTTGCCGGGGCAGGGCTGGCGCTGCGCGGCCGGGAGATCGACAATGGCACGGCCCGGTTCGACCTCGCGGTGTCGGTGCAGGAGACCGGAGACGGGCTCGCCGCCACCTTCAAGTACAGCCGCGACCGGTTCGACGCCGCGAGCGTCGAGCGCATGGCGGGGTGGCTGGAGACCCTGCTGGCCGGCGCCGTGGCGTCGGTGACGGGTCCCGGGCGGCGCCTGAGCGAGCTGCCGCTGCTCACCCCGCAGGAGCGCCAGCAGACCGTGGTCGACTGGAACGCCACGGACGCGCCCGCGCTGCTGGAGGCCGGATGCCTGCACGAGCTGATCGAGGCCCAGGCCGACCGCACGCCGGACGCGGTGGCCGTCGTCTACGAGGACGCGACGCTGACCTATCGGGAGCTGGAGAGCCGGGCCAACCGGCTCGCCCGCCACCTGCGGAAGCTCGGAGTCGGCCCGGACGTCCTGGTGGGGATCGCGGCCGAGCGCTCCCCGGAGCTGATGGTGGGGCTTCTGGGCGTGCTCAAGGCGGGCGGCGCCTACGTGCCGCTCGACCCGTCCTACCCTGCGGAGCGGCTGGCCTTCATGGTCGAGGACGCCCGCCTCCCTGTGCTCCTGACCCAGGACCGGCTGCTCGGCAGCGTGCCCGCCGGCCACGCCCGGGTGATCTGCCTGGATACCGGGTGGACCAGCCTCGCTTCCGAGAGCGACTCCCGCCTCCAGGTCGACCGCGTCGGGATGTCGCCGGAGAACCTGGCGTACTGCATCTACACTTCCGGCTCCACGGGGCGTCCGAAGGGTGCGGTCAACACGCACCGGGGCATCGTCAACCGGCTGCTCTGGATGCAGTCGGCGTACGGCCTGGTGCCGGGCGAAGGGGTGCTCCAGAAGACGCCGGTCAGCTTCGACGTCTCGGTCTGGGAGCTGTTCTGGCCCTTGCTGGCGGGCGCGCGGGTGGTCTTCGCCCGTCCCGGCGGCCACCAGGACAGCGCCTACCTGGCCGGCCTGATCCAGCGCGAGCGGATCACCACGCTCCACTTCGTCCCCTCCATGCTCCAGGTCTTCCTGGAGGAGCCGCGCCTGAAGGAGTGCGTCAGCTTGCGGCGGGTGATCACGAGCGGCGAAGCGCTCCCGCGCGAGCTGGAGGAGCGTTTCGGAGGACTCCTCCAGGCCGAGCTGCACAACCTGTACGGCCCTACCGAGGCGGCAGTGGACGTGACTGCCTGGCCCTGCCTGCGGGAGCCCGGAGCGCGGACCACCCCCATAGGCCGGCCGATCTCGAACCTGCGCATCCACCTGCTCGATGCCGGCGGCCAGCCGGTGCCCGTGGGCGTGCCGGGCCACCTGCATATCGGTGGCGCGGGAGGCGCGGGTCTCGCCCGGGGCTACCTGCGGCGGCCGGATTTGACGGCCGAGCGCTTCGTCCCCGATCCGTTCTCCGGCTGGACCTCCGCCGAAGGGAGCCGCCTGTACGCGACCGGCGACCTGGCGCGGCTGCGGCCCGACGGCGCGATCGAGTTCCTCGGGCGGATCGACCATCAAGTGAAGATCCGGGGCTTCCGGATCGAGCTCGGCGAGATCGAGAACGCCCTCAACGCCCATCCTGCGGTGCGCGAGTCCGTGGTGCTCGCCCGCAAGGACGGCCATGGCGGCGCGCGCCTGATCGCTTACGTGGTGGGGCGCGGCGGCGAGGCTCCGGACGCGGAGGGCCTGCGGGAGTCTCTGGCCGCGCATCTCCCCGAGTACATGGTGCCGCCGGTCTTCGTCCTGCTCCCGGAGCTCCCGCTGAACCCGAGCGGCAAGGTGGACCGCAAGGCCCTGCCCGCTCCCGAGGAGCATCACCGGACCGGAGAGACCCCATGGATCGCGCCGCGCACGCCGGTCGAAGAGCGGCTCGCCGCGATCTGGCGCGAGCTTCTGGAGGTCGACCGCGTCGGCGTGCTCGACGACTTCTTCGCCCTGGGCGGCGACTCCATCCAGGGCGCCCTGTTCGTCAACCGTCTGCAGCGCGAGCTGAGCGCCATCCTCTACGTGATGTCGCTGTTCGACGCGCCGACCGTGGCGCAGTACGCCGCCTACCTGGAGGCGAGCTACGGCGACGCCCTGGCCGCCGCCGGCTGGATCGAGGCCGGGAGCCGCGAAGCGGACGCCGAGGCTCCCGCCAATGCGGAGAACGCGGCCGCCGAGCTGGAGGCGCTGGCGCGCTACCTGGCCTCGCGGTTCTCGCACGCCGGGCTCCGCCGCGGCGCCGCGGAGCCGCGCAACCCGCCGGCGATCTTCCTCCTCTCCCCCTTCCGCTCGGGCTCCACCCTGCTGCGGGTGATGCTGGCCGGCCACCCGCGGCTCTTCGCGCCGCCGGAGCTGGAGCTGCTCGGCTTCGAGACGCTGGGCGAGCGGCGGCAGGCTGTTTCGGGGCGGGACAGCTTCTCCCGCGAAGGGCTGCTGCGCGCCGTGATGGAGCTGCGGGGGATCGGCGCCGAGGCAGCCGCGGCCCTGATGGAGGAGGCCGAGACGGCAGACGAGGGCACGCCCGCGTTCTACGGCCGCATTCAGTCCTGGGCGGATGACCGGCTGCTGGTGGACAAGACGCCGCGCTACGCCCTCGACCTGCCGACACTGCGGCGCGCCGAGGACTGGTTTGAGGAACCGCTCTACGTCCACCTGGTCCGGCACCCGGCCGCCACCGTGAAGTCCTACCTGGAAGCCAGGATGCACGAGGTCTATCACTTCGCGCTGCCTCCGCGGAGGCAGGCGGACCTGGTCTGGCGAAGGAGCCACGAGAACATCCTGGAACACCTGGCCGCGGTGCCCGCCCGGCGGCAGCACCGGCTGCTGTATGAAGACATGGTGCGCGATCCGCGCAAAGCCATGGAGGAGCTCTGCTCCTTCCTGGGGATTGACTTCCATCCGGCCATGCTCTCCCCCTACGAGGGAAACCGGATGACCGACGGCCTGCACGGCGCCGGCCGCATGATGGGTGATCCCAAGTTCCACCAGCACCGGGGGATCGACGCCGCGGCCGCGGACCGCTGGCAGGGCGCGCCCGAGGCCGCCTGGCTCGGCGCCCGCACCTGGGAGCTGGCGGCAAGGCTCGGATACGAGCGGCCTGCCGGCACCGCCGAGGTGGCCCCGCGCCCGCTCGACCGGCGGCACTTCGGGGAGATCGACCTCCCCCTTTCGTTCGGCCAGCAGCGGATCTGGTTTCTCGACCGCCTGGAGCCGGGGAGCAGCGCCTACAACATGCCCGCGGCCGTGCGCCTCACGGGTCGGCTCGACGCGGGCGCACTGATGCGGGCATGCGCCGAGATCGACCACCGCCACGAGGTTCTGCGCACCGTCTTCCCGTCGCGATCCGGAAAGGTGGTGCAGGTTATTGCCCGTCCTGCGCGTCCGGCGCGTGCGGGCGGAGATTTCTCGCTTCCGATCATCGATCTGACCGGCCTGCCCGGATCGGCGCGCGAGGCACGCGAGGCACGCGAGGCAGAGGCCCTGCGGCTCGCTGGCCGGGAGGCCGAGCGCCCCTTCGACCTGGCAGTGGGGCCGCTCTGGCGCGTGCGGCTGCTGCGCCTCGCGCCGGAGGAGCACGTCCTCCTGGT
>JANOCF010000512.1:0-5363 GCA_031412055.1 Holophagales bacterium
TTCGTCCGGCGCAGGCGGCTGAAGCCCACCCAGGCGGTCTTCCCGTCTTCGCTCTGCAGCCCGCGGCACCAGCCCAGCGGGCGGTCGTCGTCGGGCTCCATCAGCGAGTTGAGGTCGAGATCGCCCTTCTCGCCGGTGCGCATGTCGAAGCGGATCACATGGCCGTCGACGCTGGTGAAGAGGAGCCGGTCGCCCACCACGTGGCCGTCGTGGATGCCAGCGCTGCCGATGACGAACGGCGGCCGGCCGCTCGCGGCGCTCGCGGTGATCGCAGCGAGCGGCACGGGGACGGCGTCGCGCTGCTCGAAGCGGGTGACCCAGGGCTGGCCGTCGACGAAGAAGACGTAGTTCGGGTGCGAGCGGTGAGGCTTGGTGGTGGGGACCTTGCGGTAGTCGACGGCACGGTCGAAGCGGTCCCAGACGTCGCCTCCCAGCACGTCGACCAGCCGGATCAGCTCGCCGTCGCGGCTGATCTCCGCCACGGCGTCCAGGCCGGTCACGGCCACGAACAGGGTGCCGTCCGGCCCGGGGGCGACGTGGTGGAGGTCGTTGAAGCAGGGCAGTGAGATAACCCGGCGGATCTCGAAGCCGGGGAAGCCGCACTCCAGAACCTCGGTCTGGGTGCAGAGCCACATCGTGTCGCCGTCCAGGGTGGCGGCCTTGAACACGAAGGAGGGCTTGTCGTCCGGGCAGTGCTCGGGCGGAGACTGGTACTCCAGGACACGCCGCAGAGCCGGAGCGTCAGGATCGTCCAGATCGACCCGCACGACCACGGCCGCCCGGAACTTGTTCCACTCGTTCTGCTCCAGGAAGGTGAGCTTCTGCTCACCGCCTACGACCCACAGGGGTCCGTTCATCAATCTCTCTCCTTGCGGCCCAGAAGCAGCCGGAAGACCTCTTTCCATTTCGCGGGCTGCAGGTAGACGAACGTGAACACTCCGACCTTCTGCCGGGCCGCGTGCACCAGTGCGACATTCAGGGCGATCAGGGTGACCGCGGTGGACAGGGCGATGCCGTGGCCGCCCCAGAGCCGGCCGAGCACCAGGCTCAGCGGTACCTTGAGGGCCGCGGCTCCCAGGGTGATCTGAAGCAACTTCATGTGATTGCCGTTGATCAGGAGGACGTAGCCTGCCGAGCCCGAGGCGGTGTCCCAGAGGGTGCCCACGGCCAGGATCAGGAGGATGGTCCAGCCTCCGGTGTAGGCATCGCCGAAGGCGGCGTTCAGCAGCGGGCGGCCGAGCAGGGCAAGACCGGCGAGGGCGGTGGCTGAGAGCAGGGCGACCGCGGTAGAGGCGGTGCGCGCGAGATGCTCCATCTCCTTCGTCCGGCCGTCCGCGTGGAGGACTGCGAACTCCTGCGGGATCAGGAAGTTGGCGATCCCGGGGAGCGCCGCCATGATTTGGATGACCCGCGACGCGATTCCGTACACAGCCACCGCGACCTTGTCCTCCGGCCGGGCCCAGGACAGGATCCAGAGGTCCGAAGAGAGAAACAGGACCGCCACCGCGGACCGCAGGCCCATGGCCGTGGTGGTGCCGAGGATCGTCCGCACGTCAGGCGGCTGGCTGGCCTCGCGCGGCTCGGTGGTCTCTCCTTGTGTGGTGACCGGGAGGGCCAGGGCATAGCCGAAGGCGACAGCAATTTGCGACCCGATGTAGATCAGGATCAGCATCTCCCAGGGGACGGCGTTTTGCCCGCCGAGCCAGAGGGCCAGGAAGCCGCCGAAGATCAGGGCGCGAGGCGCGAAGTGCCCGAGCGGGGCCGCGATGGAGTAGAGGCGGAAAGACCGCAGGTAGTGGTCCATGAGATGCCCGAGGGAGGCCAGCATGGCGCAGGTGATCAGGAACGGCGTGGCTGTGGCCAGCTCCCGGGCGCCCAGATGGCTTGCAATAAAGGGCCAGGCCAGGACCAGCGGCGGCACGATCAGGGCCCAGATGGCCAGCTGGATTCCGAATAGGCGGCGGCGGAGGAGCGCGGTGGTCTGCTCGCCTCCCTGGCCGCGGCTGATGGGCGCGAATCTCAGGGTGGCCGCTCCCAGCCCGAGCTCGAGCACCAGCCCGAGGCCTGTGGACGCCTGGAGGAGCATCAGGTAGGAGGCGACCTGGTCGGGGGCCGCGACGCGCACCAGGATCATGGTGCCGACGAAACCGAGGCCCATGCCGAGGAAGTGGCTGCCCGCAAAGAGGGCGCCGCCGCGCATCATGCGGCGGTGGTTGACCCGCTCGGGCTGGACGGCCAGGGCCGGGGCTTCAAGGTTCGTCATCGTCTCCTGGTTCCGCAGTCAGTTCGCAGCAGGGGCAGCTCCACGGCTTTGGAGGAGTGGGAGAACGGCTCCATGCACCACGCACCGGTACTGCCTTGGCGCCCGGAAATGCAAGAAGCCTGCCCGGAAGGAGGGTGGTCTTTTGGGGGCTAGCGCGCCGCCAGCTCCGGCGCGGGGTCGTCCTTGGGCGGACCGTTCACCAGGCGGGCGACGGCGGCATGAAGGCGCGTAAGGTACTGGCCCTGCAGCTTGCCCAGCGGCGCGCCGTCCCCCGAGGACTTGTCGAGGGTGAACTCCACCATCTCCTCGCCGGCCTTCAGGAGATCCCTTTCGCCGGTCAACTGGCCGGCCCGGACGAGCAGAGCGGACATGGCCGCCTTCTCGGGACCGTAGAGGTTCCTCCCGTTGGGTGCCACCTCTCCCAGCTGTCCGCCCACTCGGCGGCCTGTGAACGTGAGGTCCAGCTGCCGCGGCCAATCGCCGCCTGGGGATCCTTTCGATCCCTTGTTGGCCCGGGCCGCGACGTCCATTCCCCGGGCCAGGGCCGCAAGCACGTGGCTCGGCCGCACCGGCGGATCCCCGATGGGCGCGTCGCCGGTATCCCGCATCAGCCGGTAGAGACCCTCGGCGTCGACATAGCCGGTCTGCCAGAGGGGGCCGGTGGTGAACTTGCCGTCCGCTGCCGTGTCCTTGCCAAGGAAGCCGTAGCGCCGGCCTTCCCGCTCCAGCTCCACGTACTGGTGGGTGACCGCCCGCGCGAAGCCCGAGCGCCAGTCTTCGAGGAAGGTTGAGTCCTCGCTCGCCAGCCCAAGAAAGCGGAAGGCGGCCAGCCACTGCGATCCCACCCGGCCGGTGAAGCTCGCCTTGACGGGCGGATCGCCTGCTCCGCAGGCCGGGCCGGCGGGACCGTCGACCTCCCTGACGTTCTGCGGTCCGCGGCTGGCGCACATGTGCCGGCGCATGCTCTCACCGCCCCGCCGGAGGGTCTCCACCACCGTCGAGTCGCCGGTCAGCCAGTAGTAGAGGTAGAGGTTCTCGAAGTAGGCGTGGGAGCTGTTGAAGTCTTTCCGGTAGCCGCCGTAGCCGGCCGGCGCCTGGCCGCAGTAGAACCACGGGTCGCCGGGAGCGCACTGCATGATCTGGGTGTGGAGGGTGCGCAGCGCGCCGGGGAAGCCGATCTCGTCCAGCCACTCCACCTCGCCGCTGCGCATGGCCCAGATCGGCGCAGTCGCCAGGGTGTTGTGGTAGTCGGTCCACCCGCCGCACCAGAAGATGTCGTCCCAGGTCTCCTTGGGGGTCGGATCGGCCTTGCACTGAAGATCGGAGTTGCCGGTCTTGCCTCCCCAGTAGCGCGGGTAGACGCCGAAGGTCATGAGCCCGGCGATCCCCTCCGCCTCCACCTCCTTGACGGTCAGCTCCAGGGTCCCGCGCACGATCCGGTCGTAGCTCGCAAGCCTCTTGGGAAGGTCTCCCACGGGCAGCTCGCCCACCGCGCCCGAGGCCGCGAACCAGGACGCGTCTGGCCAGCCGCGCAGCGGCCGGTTGAGCGGCGCCCAGACTAGGCGGTCCAGCTCGGGCCGACCGACCCGGTCGTCCCGGGACGCGATGGCGGCCACGGCGAAGGTAGCGAACATCCCCTGGTGATGGGCGAGCCAGACCGGTCCATCCGCCAGCTCCACGGCGATCCTCCCGTCCTCGGTCAGCCGGAGGGCCTGGGGCTCGTAGCGGTGCAGGTGGTTGAGGGCCACGGCTACGGTCCCCGCCGGACCGGACACGGCGAGCAGGCCGCCGTCCGCCTCGTCTCCCTGCGCCTTCTCGGAACCGGCCACGGACTCGAACCGGAGCTTCTCCTTGCGGTCCGAGCGCCGTGCCTGCCGGACCCAGGCGGACTGGCCGGCCCCGATCTCCCGCTGGAGCGGATCGGCCTCGAAGTCGCCGAGCACGCTGGCCGTCCGGGGCTGGCCGACCCCGAGGGCCAGGGAGTCGCGAACGCGCTCGATCCGCACGCCGTTGGGGGAGCCCTCCTTGGTGACGACGCAGCCGTTGCAGCCCAGGTTCCCCTCCCAGGAGACCGCGTGGCGGACGATGGCCGTGGGGGAGCCGGCGGTGAAGACGTAGCGGCGTAGCGACCCGAACCCCTGGCCGCCCACCGGGGGGTGGTCGTAGGCGCCTTCGATCACCACGACGGCGGAGAGCGGGCCGGAGTGCTCGATCCGGATTCGGCGGACCGTGGTGTGTTCTGACACCCTATTTTCAAACGCTAATGAAAGATCGCTCCCAGTTATAAGCGCCGAGTCGCCCGTCCGGACCTCGTCGAATAGGGCGCCCGGCTGGCCGCCAAGACGGAACACGGCGGCGCCGGTGTCGACCACGACCTGGTCGCCCTTGCGGGCCAGCTTCAGCGCGGAAGCCGGGGCGGGGTTGGCCACCGACCCGTCTGTGATCAGGGAGTAGGCGGCGCTCTGCTTCGCACCCACGGTGGCCGGAAAGGTCACGAGGAGCCACTGGACCGGAGCATCGCGCTCCTCTAGCCCGGCGTTCCAGCGGGCGAGGATGCGGAGCTCGGTGGGCACGGGCCGGCCGGCGCTGTCGACCACGACGAGGCCCCGGGTGTCACGTACGTCGAGGGAGCGGGGTAGGGGGATGCCCGTGCTCAGGACCTCGCCGGACCGGGCCACGCCCCCGGTCTCCCGAACGGTCAGGGGGATGCGCGGGGAGCCTTTCCTCTGCACGGGACCCTGGGACTGGTCGGCGGGACCCTGGAGCCGGTGATTGGAGGCGGCGGAGTCGGCGGGGGCGGCCGGAAGCCCGAGTCCAAGGATCAGCAGGATCAGCGCGGTGAGCAGGCCGGCAGGAATAAGCCAGGAGAACAAGGTTCGGCTGTGCGGCATGATGCCGGGAGGTATTGCGAAAACCAGACCAGGGAATATTGGCAATATCAGGGAACATCAGGGAGAGGAAGAGAGCCGGCCGAATGGCCTCCGGCCGGCTGCTCCGGAAGGGTGAACCTGCCGCGGGGTAAGTCTCCCGGGCTTACCAGTTGTCGCGCTGCTGACGGGCGCCCAGTACGAATATGTCCACCATGCCCCCGATTTCCTGG
>JANOCF010000513.1:0-2187 GCA_031412055.1 Holophagales bacterium
GATCAGAGCCTCGATGAGGTGTTCCAGATCGCGCGGGAGGCGGACGTCCCGACCGAGATCTACGTCTACGCGGTGGACGGCCAGGGCAAGGTGAGCGACTACCTGGCCCAGACGCTCTCCCTGGACCTGCTGCGCGTCGAGCGCAAGCTCCTGGGAGCCGGTCTCAAGTTCTACGGCCACCTGGAGCTGCCGCCCGGCAGCCACACGGCAAGGGTGCTGGTGCGCAACGGACGGACGGGGCGCTTCGCCCTGAAGGTGCTGTCCATCGAGGTGCCGAAGCTCGATATCGCCGATAGCGCAGGGCCGGTGCTGCTGCCGCCGTTCTTCCCGGAAGCCCAGGGCGAGTGGCTGGTCACCCGCGAGGCTCAGCGCCCGGGCCGGCGCGAGGCGCCGCTCCCGTTCCGTCTCGGGGACGAGCCGTTCCTGCCCGCCTCCCTGCCGGTCCTGGACGACGCCCGCGAGACCCGCTTCGCGCTGATCGGCTACAACCTCGACGGCGAGCTGCAGGTCCGGTCGCAGGTGCTGGCCGCCGACGGCCGCGAGGTGGACAAGGGCAGCCTGGCGCTGGTGGGCCGGGCGCCGGGAGCCGAAGGCCGGGAGGACCGCCTGGAGATGACGTTCCGCCCGGCGGCGCTCCAGCCCGGGGAGTACCTGCTCCGCGTGACGGTCACCGACGCGGCCGGCAAGGCCGGCACGTCCGCGGCCCGCTTCGTGGTCGCCGCCGCCGCGCCGGGCGAGCGGAGCTAGCCGGTGTATCCTTGGCTCTCTGGTCTCATGCTTTTTTGTTTCCTGGGAGAACGCTCAGCGAGGGCTTTTAAAAAGGGGATCAACATGAAGGATGCCATTCGTTCGAGGCGGGGATGGGCTCTGGCTCCGCTGGCTCTGCTGGCGCTGGGCACGGGCCTGTCCGTCGCAACAGGCCCTGTCGAAGCGCAGTTCTCCGAATCGACGGAAGTCGTCGTGGTCGAGGTGCCCGTGCAGGTCGTCGGCAAGGACGGCGAGCCGGTCCGCGGGCTCACCTCCGCCGACTTCGAGGTCTTCGAAGGGCGCCGGAAGCTCGACATCACCGGCTTTGAGACCCTCGACCTGGAGGTCGAGTCGGCGAAGACGTCGGCGGACATGCCCACCGCGGCACGCCGCCACTTCCTGATGCTCTTCGATCTATCGTTCTCCGAGCCCAAGTCGATCCTCAAGGCACGCGCGGCCGCCCGCGACGTCATCGACTCGCTCCACCCCACCGACCTCGTCTCCGTGGCCACCTACAGCCAGCAGAACGGCCCCCAGCTCATTCTCGGTTTCACCCCCGACCGCGAGCAGGCCAAGCTGTCGCTCGACACCCTCGGCCTGCCCAAGCTCATGGACCGCTCGCCCGACCCGCTCCGGCTGGTCGCCGCCGACATGGAGAGGCAGGTCCAGTCCGGCAACTCGGCCGGCGACGCCAAGAAGACCGGCGGCATGGAGGAGATGGTCCTCGAGCAGCTCCAGACCTACGCCCGGGAGGCCGACAAGGCCAACCAGGTCGTCCTCGGGAACAAGGTCAAGGCGATGACCCGCTCCTTCTCCGACCTCGCCCGCCTCATGGCCGGCGTTCAGGGGCGCAAGTACGTAGTCTACCTCTCGGAAGGCTTCGACAGCGCCCTCCTGTCCGGAACCGGCTCCGCGGAGGAGCAGGGTGCGATGAACGAGTCGTCCGTCGGCGGCGAGATCTGGAACGTCGACTCCGACAAGCGCTTCGGCTCCACCTCTGCGACCAACGACGTCGAGGCCATGCTGGAGCAGTTCCGCCGCGCCGACGCCGTCATCCAGGCGGTCGACATCGGCGGTCTGCGCGATATCGGCGATCCCCAGGGACGGGGCGACTCCGGCAAGGACGCCCTGATCCAGATGGCCCGCGGCACGGGCGGCGACCTCTACGAGAACTTCAACAATCTCTCGGTCGCCATGAACAAGATGCTCAAGCGCACCAGCGTCACCTACGTGCTGGCGGTCCAGCCGGAGAACCTCAAGTTCGACGGCTCGTACCACAAGCTGCGCGTCGAGGTGAAGAACGCGCGCGGACGGGTCGTGCACCGGCCCGGATTCTACGCACCCAGGCCCTACGCCCAGCAGAACCCGATGGAGAAGCTCCTCAACACCGCCAACCAGGTGATGGGCAGCGAGGACTCGGGCACGGTCCGGGCGTCGGTC
>JANOCF010000514.1:0-1789 GCA_031412055.1 Holophagales bacterium
GCCCGCACCGGCACCTCGGTATCGAGGTCCCAGGCATCGCCTCCCACCCAGACGCTGTAGGTGCAGTAGAGGACGAAGATCGCGGCCGGCAGCTCCATGCGCCGGTCGCGGCGCAGCAGGGCGGCCGCTCCAGCCACCCCGGCCAGCAGCAGGAGGAGGTGGTTGCGGACGAAGCTCTCCAGGACGAGCAGGCCGCGGAGCAGGCGGACCACGAGCGGAATGCCCGTCAGCTTCAGGTAGTAGGTGTTCGGCAGGAGGTCGTGGAAGTAGACCCAGCGGAACAGCGAGTAGCCGAGCACGGTGGCAAGGAAGATCCCGAGACCGGCCAGCCACCTCGCCTTCCCCCGCCGCAGCCCGCCCCGCGCCACCACCCAGAGCTGGACCGCGCCGACCATCAGGAGCATGTCCATGCGCAGCAGGTAGGAGGCGGCGCAGACCAGCCAGAGCTCGATGTGGCGCTCGCGCCGGCCCTCGACCGAGGCGATGGCCAGGTGGACCGCCACCACGGCGAGCAGGGCCTGGAAGCCGGTCTCCATCCCCATCAGCGACCAGTAGGCCAGGGAGTAGCAGAACGCCGTCATGACCGCGGCGGGCATCCAGTGCCGTGCATGCTCGGCCGAGAACCAGGAGAGCACGAGGCGGCGGACCGCCACGATCAGCATCCCGAGCACGGTGAGCGAGAAGAGCTGCATGGGCAGGCTGCGGAAGCGCAGCTCCATCGGCAGCAGGTTGGCCGCGACCATCGGCACCACCCAGAGGGGATGGGTGAAGCCCTCGACCGGCTCGCCGTGCCGCGCCCAGTTGAGCCCGTGCCCTTCGAGGACATTGCGGGCGTAGGTCATGGAGATCATGGCGTCGTCGAACAGGGTGAAGTACCGCTGCTCGCCCACCAGGAAGGAGGTGCGGAAGATCAGCCATCCTCCCCAGGCCAGGAATACGAGGAGCAGGACCGCCAGGCCGGGATCGAGCCGCGGGCGGGCGGAGGGGCGCAGGGGGATCGAAGAGGTCTCGGCAGGGGTCGTCATCAAACCGCGGAGTCTATGACAGATCGCGCCGGGGGACGGCATGCGCTTTTTGCTATCATCGTTCCGGGTAGCACCGATGTCCTTAGTTGTTCCTCGACGCCCCTGGAGGTTCACCCCCCGATGTACAACCTGAAGCGCATCCTCTCCTGCCTCGCCCTGGTCGCGGCAGTATCGGCATCCGTCTCCCCCGCCTGGGCGGGGTTCGTCTACGTCCCGGTCCTCGACCGCCCCGGCTCCGGCGGGAGCAGCCACTCGACCGAGGTCTGGCTCGCCAACAGTCATCCCCTGGAGCGGCGCTACGCCACCTTCTTCCTGCCCGCGGGAGCTGATGGGGCCACGCGCTCGGGCACGAGCGCCAAGGCGACCATCGCCGGCGGGCGCACTATAAAGCTCGTGGGCGCCGGCGCCGGGCAGCGCGGGCTGCTGGAGATCGAGACCGTGGGGCCGGTGCTGATCGAGGCGCGGATGGTCAACTCCCCGTCGAGCGGCTTCGGAGCCTACACGTCCCTGCCGGTGATCTCGTCGCAGAATGCGCTGGCCCCGGGCACGGCCGCGCACCTGCTGGCCCTCTCCCGCGACAACTCCGGCCTGTACACGGACCTGGAGGTCGTGAACCTCGGCACCCAGGCCACGCAGTGCGACATCCAGTTCTTCCGGACGGACGGCAGCCCCATTGCCGCCGCGGCCACGGTGGCCGTGCCGCCGCTGTCACTGCGCCAGTTCGGCGACGCGCTCGGCGTCCTGGGCCAGACCGCGGTGGCTGA
>JANOCF010000515.1:0-2944 GCA_031412055.1 Holophagales bacterium
GGGAGCGCAGGCGCGGGAAGCCCCCCGGCAAAGGCACGGTAGAGGGCAGTGAGCTCGCGGAAGAACACGCCCATCGACCAGCCGTCCGAGACGATGTGATGCATGGCCAGGAAGAGGACGTACTCCTCTTCGGCCAACCGAACGAGCCGTGTCCGGAAAACGGGGCCGGTCGCCAGGTCGAAGGGGCGGCGCGACTCCTCTACCGCCAGCTCACGGACGCGACGGTTCCGCTCCTCCGCAGCAAGGTGCCCCAGGTCTTCGACCGCCAACGGGAGGTCGGCGGCGGGAACGACCTTCTGCCGGGGCTCGCCTTCCACCTCGGGAAATGTAGTCCGCAGCGACTCGTGGCGCCGTACCACCTCGGACAATGCGCGGCCCAGGGCTCCGGCATCGACGGGCCCATCCCAGGTCACCGCGCGGAAGATGTTGTTCGCGTAGTTCCCGGGATCGAGCCGATCGAGGAACCAGAGGCGCTGCTGGGCAAACGACAAAGGAAAGCTGCGCGAGGCGCGCTCCTTCTGGCGGGAGAGGCGCGTCAGAAGCGCGAGCTTTTCCTCCCGCGAGAGAGCGGACAGGTCCTTCAGCGGCTCGCTCATCTCTCCTCCGAAATGGACACGGCCCGCGCCGCCTCGTCCAGGAACGGCTTGAAGTCGGTGGCAATGATCCGGGTACCCCGCACGCGATCACGCTGCGAAGGCTCCAGGTCGCGCACCACCGCCATCCGCTGAAGCCAGCGGTCGCGCCCGTCGTAGTAGGCCTTGAAGTCGGAGCGGGCGTGGACGCAACGCCGGTTGTCCAGCACGAGGAGGCTGCCGGGCTCGATCACTACGTCCCTCTTGGCCTGGTTGACCAGGTCGCGAACTACCTGCAGGGCTCGTTCGGCTTCCGGCGTCTCTCCCTTCATCAGGTCGAGGTCGTAGCGCAGAAACGGATCGAGACGGTCGCCGAACAGCACCGAGACCAGGGGACCGGCCCCCTTGAGCTCGTCTACGTTGCCGAACGAGTAGTCGACGCCCGTGCGGAACAGGTCGCAGAACAGGGCGTCGCGGTCTCCGGGCGGTAAGAGATGAAAGAAACGGCGGACGCTGGAGAAGATCGTCCTCGCCCTCTTATCCGGGTCCTGGCGCAGCCCGTAGAGAAGCAGGTACTCCGGCATGTACGGGTGGAATGCAATCTCCGTATGGAAGTCGAGCAGGATCGACGAGCTCTCGCTGGAGAGCTTGTCGGCGTTCTGCAGCGTCGGGAACACATCCTGGAAGAGGCTTCCCTGCTTCTCCTGGAGGTAAGCCACGGGCTCGCCAAGCGCCGACGCAATGCAGCACATCCATAGCTCGCTGGCGCAGGTGGTCTTGAGCACCCTCTGCCCTGAGCGGGTCGGTGTGGGCGGCAGATCGGAGTCGCACGGCAGGTTGCGCAGGAGCAGCGCGCCATCGGCATTGCCCCGCTTGGAAAACTCGACCAGGACGCGGCGAAGGCGGCGGGGCATTTCGTGGAAGAGCAGGCGCGCCTCCGCGAAGAAAGCTTCAAAGTCCGCGGTCGGGTCGAGCTTCGATTGATCCTGATCCAACAGCTCCCGCAGTTGGGCGTGCTCCTCGTCCGTGATGTCGAAGATCGTGCCCGGGGCCGGCCCCGGCTCGGCGTTCCGTGCGATCAGGTCGTGCGCGGTCTCTGTCACGCTGGCGAGAGGCAACACCGTTCCGTCAGGAACCGCAACGCGGCTACGGGCGAGCCACTGCAAGGTCTGCACGAGCAGGCGGGCGTTGTCGTTGTACGAGACGAACGGCTCCGCGAACAGATCCGAATCCCCGGCCACGACGACACGCCCCTGCCCGATCTGAGCGGCCGCCACCAGCGCCGCTCCGTCGCTGCCGCGCACCACGGCCCGTGCTCGATCGTCCAGCAGGCCGACGGTGCAGCCGGAGCAGTAAGAGACGGTGCTCACACCATTCGCGACCGGATGATCGGCCACGTTGCGCGCCTCGAAAACGTGGAGCTGACGCCCGGCATGGACCGCCTGTCCCGGCACCTCGGCGAGATCGTTGTTGAAGCGTAGGCCGAACTCCCGGAGAAGGTCGTTGATGTTCCAGCCCCAGCGCTCGTTTTCGAACTCCCCGAGCACGAGCAGACCCATGCCTTCGGAGACCGATTCCGTGATGGCGGCGATCTCGTCCGGAGAGAAGAGGGCTTCGCCCCCGACTCCCGTGTGCGCATGTCTGGAGGCGCAGCAGTGATTGATCAAAAGGACGTCGACCTCCCGCAGCCGCTCACGGGTGATCGGTCCCTGAGTCAGGCGCCGGTGCTCACCTCCGAGAACCGAGGAGACCAGGTCCGCGACATGGGCGTACGAGTAGTAGCGCGGCGCTTCGTTGCTGCGCCGGCTCATGGCGAGCGCCAGGAGCGGATCCGCGGTCCAGGTCTGGTTGTGGGTCTCGTCGTACAGGACTCTCATCGAGCTTCACCTTCCATCATTTCGCCGAGCAGGGCATCCAGATCGGCGTCCGAAAGCGCGGCGGCCCGCGCCATCAGTCCATCCACGTCCTTGCCGGCCAGGACCGGTTCGGGCGCGAGCGCCGGCTCCCCTTGGCGCTCCGCGATCAGGTCGGCCATCCTCTCGATGTTGCGACGCTCGAAGATGACCGAGAGCGGCATCTCCACGTTCAACCGGCTGCGCACCCGCGCCAGCACGCGAGCCGCCGAGAGGGAATGGCCGCCGAGAAGAAAGAAGTCGTCGAGGACGCCGACGCGCTCCAAGCCGAGCACTTCGGCCCAGATCGACGCCAGCGTCTCTTCGATCGGAGTGCGGGGTGCAATGTGCTCCACCGCGTCCTCAGCCCGGGCCTGGCCAGGAGCGGGCAGGGCACGCCGGTTCACCTTGCCGTTCGGCGTGAGCGGCAGACGCTCCAGCACCACGAAGTCGCCGGGCACCATGAACGTCGGGAGATGC
>JANOCF010000516.1:0-1695 GCA_031412055.1 Holophagales bacterium
AGTTGAAGCGCAGCTCCTCGCCGGCAACTGAGGCCGCCGGCCGGATGTCCTTGCGCTCGCCCGTGCGCAGGTCGTAGCGGATCAGGTAGCCCTCCTGGCTCATGGCATAGCCGGCCATGGGGTCGCGCGGGTCGGGCACGGTGTCGAAGCCGTCGCCGAAGGCCACCTCCTGCCAGTGGTGGTTGCGGATGCCGCCGTTCTCCCAGACGTCGCTGGGACCCTTCCACGAGCCGTTGTCCTGCAGGCCGCCATACACGTTGTAGGGGACGGCCATGTCGTAGCGCACATGGTAGAACTGGGGCAACGGCAGGTTTCCGACGAAGCTCCAGGAAGTTCCACGGTCGCGGCTCACGTAGACGCCGCCGTCGTTGCCCTCCAGGATGTGCTTCGGGTCCGCCGGGTTGATCCACATCGCGTGGTGGTCGGGGTGAACCTCGCGGAACGAGCCGATGCTTTCGAAGCTCTTGCCGCCATCCGAGGAGGCGTGGAGACCCGAGGCCAGGCGGTAGAGCCGGTTCGGGTCGCGGGGGTCGACCCGGAGATCCGCGTAGTAGAACGGCCGGGGCGACACGTCGCCCTCGCTGTTGACCGTCTTCCAGGTGCGGCCGCCGTCGTCCGAGCGCAGCAGCGCGTTCTTCGCCGCCTCGACCAGGGCGTAGACCACGCGCGGGTCGGAAGGCGCCACGGCCAGGCCGATGCGGCCGAGATCTCCCTTGGGCAGGCCGTCTTCCTCGGCCAGCCGCTTCCAGGTCTCGCCGCCGTCGTTGGACGTGAAGAGGCCGGAGCCGGGACCGCCCGAGCGGAAGGACCAGGGCCAGCGCCGGTAGTCCCACATGGCGGCGAAGAGCTTGTTGGGATTGGACGGGTCCACCACCAGGTCGGCGGCGCCGGTGCGCTCGTCCACGTAGAGGACCTTGCGCCACGTCCGGCCGCCGTCCTCGGTCTTGAAGACCCCGCGGTCGGGATTCTCGCCCCAGGCCTGCCCCATGGCCGCCACCCAGGCCACCCGCGAGTCGCGGGGATGGACGATCACGCGATGGATGCGCTCGGTCTTCTCCAGGCCGAGGTGCCGCCAGGTGCGGCCGCCGTCCATCGACTTGTAGATGCCGTTGCCGACCGACACGCTGTTGCGCGGGTTGCCCTCGCCGGTGCCGACCCAGACGGCGTCGGGGTTGGACGGATCGAGGGCCACGGCGCCGATCGCGGCCACGGGCTGGTCGTCGAAAACCGGCTCCCAGGTCAGGCCGCCGTTGACCGACTTCCAGAGCCCGCCGGTCGCGGCGCCGACGTAGACCACCTGCGGGTTCTCGGCCGAGGACTCGATCGCGGCGATACGGCCGCTCATGGCCGCGGGTCCGATGGACCGGGCCTTCATGCCGGCGAGCAGGGAGGGATCGACCGCCGCGAGGGCCGGGACTGCCGCCAGCCCGAGCAGGGTTACGAGAAAGGTTCTCCGCATTCAATGACCTCCAAGGAAGGGAAAGACGGCCATGAGGCCGGCGGCAAGCCTAGCCGCTGGCCGGAGCGGGAGCAAGACGAGGAGATTGTCTAGAAAAGGTGATCCGGATCGGAGCCCCGCAAGGGGCGCAGGCGTAAAGCCTGGGGCTTCAGCCCCAGGTCAGAGCCATCCAGGAAACCCAAGTCCCGAAGGGACGCAGGCCGTGCTGCCCTTGCCGCTGATCCTGCGTCCCTTCG
>JANOCF010000517.1:0-3836 GCA_031412055.1 Holophagales bacterium
AGGTGGCTCACTGGGGCTTGACCCGGTACAGCTTGCAGCCGGTGAGAGACTTGATCAGCTCGGCCCGGGGGTGCTCGATCGGCAGACGGTGGGTGATCAGGTACTGCGCGATCTCCCCGGCCCGGCGGTCGGACAGCGCGATCAGGTCGTGCTCCGGCATCGAGTACGCGGCCCAGCGCCAGCGGTAGAAGTCGGCCTGGGCCGGACCGGACGGCGACGCGAAGGCCACTACGCTGCCCTTGGGGACGATCTCCCGCGCTTCGGATATGCACCGATCCAGGATGCTCACCGGGAGCATGCCGGAGCGCCAGCGGATCGGGTCGCTGCGGGAGGATGCGCGGCCGTCGTAGCCTCCGAAGGCCTCGTTCAGCTCCGCGAGGAAGGCAAAGGCGCTCCAGGCCAGGAAAAGGCCCAGGATCAGGCGTCCCGCGGTCTTCGGCATGCGCGAGACGTTATCACCCTGCTAGACTTCCCGCCGCCTGCGCCGCCGCCCGCGATCGTACAAACGCACTGAACCATGACCCTGGCCTACCGACCCGACGAAACGAGCGCCTTCGTGCGCGCCCTGCTGGCCGATCGTGGGATCGCGGCCGCCTCCGTGGACCTCGCCATCGACGCCCGCGACGAGATGCTCGGCTTCCTGGTCGAGAACCTGGAAGGCGACCGCGAGCGCGCCCTGTTCGGCTACTTCCGCTCGGGGCTGAGCGTCGCCGACACCATGCTCCAGATCCTGCGCTGGCGCTTCGGCGACCTGGCCGGGGTCCGGATTCTCGACTTTGCGAGCGGCTACGGCCGGATCACCCGCTTCCTCCTGCGCGACCTGCCCCCGGAACGGGTCTGGGTCTCGGACGTCTACGCGGACGGCGTCCGCTTCCAGCAGGAGCGCTTCGGCGTGCACGGCATCGTCTCGACCGTGCGCCCCGAGGACTTCCACTGCGGCGAGACCTTCGACGCGATCCTGGTCACCTCGCTGTTCACCCACCTGCCCGAGGAGCGCTTCGTGGCCTGGCTGCGGGTGCTCTTCAGCCTGCTCCGGCCCGGCGGGATGGTCCTCTTCAGCACCCACGACCCGGGGCTCCTGGAGCCCCGCCCGGAGATGCCCCCGAGCGGCCTCCTGTTCCAGGAGATCAGCGAGAGCGGATCGCTCGACACCCGCGACTACGGCTCTACCTGGGTGACGGAAGAGTTCGTCCGCGGCGCCGTGGCCCGCGTGGAGCCTTCCGCCTCCGTCCACCGCCTGGAACGCGGGCTGTGCAACTACCAGGACCTTTACATCGCGGTGGCGGAGCCGGGGATGGACTTCTCCCAAATGGGCCTCGCGACCGAGCCCCAGCTGTTCATCGAGCGCTGTGAGCTTCAGGGCACGGACCGGCTGGACCTGCGCGGCTGGGCGCTCATGCGCTCCGGCCGCCTGGAGGCGGTCGAGGTGCTCCTGGAGGGTGAGCTTCTGGGCAGCTTCCCGGTCGACTTCCCGCGGCCGGACGTGGCCGCCCTGGTGGGCGGGGACCGCTTCCTCCACTCGGGCTGGAGCGGGGGCTGCGCGCTGCCGGCCGGATTCTCCCGGGGCTCGGCCGTGTTCCTGGTCCGGGCGCGGGAGGCCTCGGGGCAGACCCACCTGCTGCGGGCCGCGACCCTCGATTCCCTGCTCCTGGAGTCGACGCGCAACGATGTCCGCTTCCTGTACGGCGAGCTGCACAAGGCGGACGAGTACCTGAAGGGGCTGCAGGCCTGGTCGGATGCCGAGATCGGCGGTCTCAAGGCGCGGATCTCGGCCATGGAGCAGAGCCGTTTCTGGAAGATGCGGAAAGCCTGGTTCCGCCTGAAGCGGACCCTGGGCCTGACCCGCGAGGAATAGAGCCGATGCCGCCCGGCTGGAGCCCGGCCGACCTCCTGCCCGGCCTGTACGTGATCCTCCTGGTCCTGGGCCTGGCCGCGGCGCTCCGGCGCTGGTACGACGACCCGGTGCCGCTCCGCATCCTGGGCCTCTTCGTCCTCGTCCCGTTCCTCCTCTTTCCCCGGGCTCTCGTTACCGGCGAGGTCCTCCTCCCGGTCAGCAACCTGCGGGCCTTCGTCCCCTTCCGGACTCTTCCGCCCTCCGAGCGCCCCAACCTCGGCCTCCAAGGCGACCTGATCCACCAGATCGCCCCCTGGCAGCTCGAGGTGCGCCGCGCCCTGGCCGATGGGCGCTGGCCGCTGTGGAACGCCAACGCCGGGGCCGGCATGCCGCTCCTGGGCGACCCCCAGTCGCAGCTCCTCGCGCCGCTGGTGACGATCGGCTACGTCTTTTCCCTTTGGGAGGCGGCGGGGGTCACGGCGGCGCTGCGGGTGCTGATGGCCATGCTCTTCCTCTTCCTGCTGTTGCGGCGGCAGGGGCTGGGGGAGACCGCGTCCGCTCTGGGAGGGCTGGCCTACGGGCTGGCAGGGTTCCTCCAGCTCTTTCTGAGCTGGCCCGTCGCCAACGCCGTGAGCCTGCTCCCCCTGGGGCTCTACGCCGTGTTGCGGGTGGACGAGTCGGGCCGCACCCGGGACCTGCTGCTGCTGTTCCTGGCCGTGGCCGGCTTGTTCCTGGGCGGGCATCCGGAGACGGTGCTCTACGCGGTCTCCATGGTGGGCGTGTTCCTCCTGGCGCGGGTGTTCCGGCGGTTTCGGTCTGGCGCCAAGCCCTGGCCGCTGCTGCTCCAGGGCGGACTGGCCATGGCTCTCGCCGGCCTGGCGGCGGCGCCGGTCCTGCTGCCGGTCCTGGAGTACCTCCCGGGCACCCAGCGCGCCGCGGTGGTGCGCTACCACATGGCCCCCCGGCCTGTTTCCGAGCTGTGGGAGACCCTCCAGGAGCCGAAGACCCAGGCCTTCTGGCAGCAGCGCGCCGAGAGGTGGCTCCTGCACATCGCGGCGGCCCGCGCCTACGGCGACCACCGCTTCTACTGGGGGAGCGGCAACGTGATCGAGGACGCGGGCGGGTTCGCGGGCAGCTTCACCCTGCTGCTGGCCCTGGTAGCTTTAGTGCCCTGGCGAGGGCGAACCCGCTTCCCCCAGGAGCGGCTCATGGCCGGGCTCCTGGTGCTCGGCGTGCTCCTCATCGGCCAGCCGCCCGGGTTCGAAAACCTGTTCTTTCGCCTGCCGGTCATCGGCGTGACCGCCATCCACCGGCACCACCGGATCCTGTCGCTCGTCCCCCTCGCGCTGGCGTACCTGGCGGCCTGCGAGTCCGAGCGCTGGCGGCTGGGCGAAGCGAAGCGCGGGCTGGCCGCGGTCCTCGCGGCGGCCCTGGCCGGGCTGATCGTCTGGGGATACCTGGCCCATCCGCACCCGGAGATCGCCCACCTCCTGGTCGAGCTGCGCAACGGCTGGATGGGGACGCAGCTCTTCGCCCTGGCCGTGGGCGCCGGCCTGCTGATGGTGCGGCCGGGCGGGCGCCGGTTCGTGCCCTGGCTCCTGGCCGCCGTAGTGGCTGGAGAGCTGCTGGCCATCCACGGACCCGCCAACGTGACGAGCCCTCGGCGGTGGGCCTATCCGGTGACGCCGCCCATCCGCTTCCTTCAGGAGCATCTCGGGCAAGCTCGAATGATGGGCCTGGGCAGCTCGGTGCTGCCGGCCAACTTCCACCTGGTCTACGGGCTGAACGACGTCCGCATCGACAACCCCTCGCTGCCCGACCCCTACTCCCGCCTGCTCGAGCTGGTGAGCCGCAAGTCGGTCAGCCCGAATCTCGGCCGGCCTGGAGACCCGATCTACGATTTGCTGGGGGTGCGGTACGTGATGACGAGGCCGGGCATCCCGCTGCCGCCTCCTCTCCGGCCGGTCTTCCGCCACCCGACGGGCTGGATCTATGAGCGGCC
>JANOCF010000518.1:0-4046 GCA_031412055.1 Holophagales bacterium
GCCGTCTGGGCGCTGGACCGCGACCAGCCGGTGTTCGACGTGATGACGATGGACGAGTACGTCGAGAAGCAGTTCGAGGGCGCGCGCTCGGTCTCCTTCCTCCTCGGGCTGTTCGCCGCGACGGCCCTGCTGCTGGCCGCGTTCGGGGTGTTCGGCCTGATGTCCTACTACGTCACCGAGCGGATCCACGACATCGGCGTGCGCATGGCGCTGGGCGCCCGGCGCCGCGAGGTGCTCCGGCTGGTGGCCAGCCGGTCGCTGCGCCTGTCGTTCTGGGGCGTGGCCGCGGGACTGGCCGGCGCGGCCCTGTTCTCGCGCGGCATGTCGCGCATGCTCTTCGACGTCAGCCCGTTCGACCCCGCCGTGTTCGCCACCGGCGCCGTGACGCTGGTCCTGGTGGCCCTCGCCGCCAGCCTGATGCCGGCCCGGCGCGCCATGAAGATCGAGCCGATCCAGGCTCTCCGCTACGAGTAGGCCCGGAGCTTCACCCTTGAGCGACCTGCATCTCTCTCATTCCACCGGCGTGGCTCTGGCGGACCGCGCTCTGAGCGGCGCCGTGGGCCTCTTCGAGGAGGTCTTCCCGCGCCGGATCCGGGGCTACTACCTCGTGGGGAGCTACGCCTACGGCCGGCCGCTGCCCACCAGCGACCTGGACCTCAAGGTGGTGTTCAAGGAGAAGTTCCGCGGCCCGGCCGAGGAGGCGCGGGCACGGCGGATCGCCCGCCAGTGCAGCCTGCTGAGCCAGCTCGATCTCGCGCCGGTGCCGCTGCCCGAGGACCGCCTGCTGCGCTGGGGCGCCTCCACGCTCAAGGGGGACAGCGTGCTGGTCTACGGCGAGGAGATCCGCGACCGCATGCCGGAGGAGCCGCTCGCCAACTTCACCCGCTCCTGGATGCACCGCTCCCAGGCGGGGCTGCTGGCCGTGCGCGGCAACCCGCCGCGCCTGGCGCCGCCCCTCGGCTTCCCCGACCCCGAGGGCGAATTCTTCGGCTATGACAGCCGGCCCCTGAATCCAGGCAGCCCGGAGCGGGGGATCAAGGCGCTGGTGACCTGCCTGTTCTTCCCGGCCACGGCCGTGCTGGCGTGGCGCCACGGCGCGCGCACCACGCGGCGGAGCGGATCCCTGGCCGGCTGGCGCGAGCGGATGCCGGAGAGCGGGTGGACAGCACTCCTGGGCGAGGTCTACGAGCGCTGCCGCGAGCGCTGGTCGTACCGCATTCCGGCCGATCCAGCGGAGCGGGCCTGGCTGCGCGGCGCGTGCGAGCGGGCTCTCGGCTTCGAGCGCTGGTTCCTGACCGTCTATCGCGAGTTCCTGCTCCAGGAGCTGCGCGCGCAGGAGCCTCCCATGGAGCTGCCCTCCGAGGATGTTGCCGCGCTGCTCGGCATCTCTCCCCGGACCCTCGCCTCCCGTCTCCGCGGGCTGGGCTGGCGCACCGAGGGCGGAGCGCTGACGGTGCCGGACGCGGGCAAGCTCTACGCGCTGCGGCGGCTGCTCCGCACGCCCTTCCCCGATCCCGAGATGGACGAGACCCTGCGGACGCTGGCGGCGACATCGGCAGTGTCCGCGAATGCCGAGCTGCGCCGGCTTGCCCTGGCTGCGATCACCGCGCTGGATGCTTCGGCCGCCGTGTCCGCAGGAGTCTCCGGAGGTCGCCCGTGAAGAGGATCTACCCGATCGGCGAGGCCCCGCCCGTTGGCGAAGTGCCCACCCACATGTACGCCTGGACCATCCGCCCGGAGCGCTACGGCGAGCCGGCGCTCGCCTACGTGCTCGAGGAGGTCGAGGTCCCCGAGCCCGCGGACGACGAGGTCCTGGTCTGGGTCATGGCGGCCGGGATCAACTACAACGGCGTCTGGGCCGCCCTGGGCGAGCCCATGGATGTGATCGCCGCCCGGCGGGCCCGGGGCGAGCAGGGGGCCGACTTCCACATCTGCGGCAGCGACGCGAGCGGCATCGTCTACCGGGTCGGCCGCGGGGTCACGAGCGTGCGGGTGGGCGACGAGGTGGCGGTCCACGGCGCGCAGTGGAGCGCCGACTGCCCGACCGTGCGCGCCGGCCTCGATCCGGTGCTCAGCCCGACCTTCAGGGCCTGGGGCTACGAGACGAGTTGGGGGAGCTTCGCCCAGTTCGCCAAGGTGCAGGCGCACCAGTGCCTGCCCAAGCCGGAGCGCCTCACCTGGGAGGAGGCCGCCTGCTATCTCGCGGCCGGCGCCTCGGCCCACCGCATGCTCCACATGTTCGACCCGGTGCGGCCGGGCGACGCGGTGCTGGTGTGGGGCGCGGCCGGCGGCCTGGGCTCGATGGCGGTGCAGCTCGCCCGGCTGGCCGGCGCGCGGCCCGTGGCCGTGATCGGCTCGGGCGCCCGCAGGGAGTTCTGCCTGGACCTCGGCGCCGTGGGCTGCGTCGAGCGCAATCAGTTCCGCCATTGGGGCGCGCTTCCCGACTGCGACGACGAGGCGGCCTACGAGGGCTGGCTCAAGGGCGTACGGGCGTTCGGCCGCGCGGTCTGGGAGGCGCTCGGCACCCGCGACAACCCCCGCCTGGTGATCGAGCACCCGGGCGAGGACACGATCCCGAGCTCGCTCTTCGTCTGCGCGCCCGGCGGCATGGTGATCACCTGCGGCGGCACGTCGGGCTACAACGGCTCGCTCGACCTGCGCTACCTCTGGATCCGGCAGAAGCGGCTCCAGGGCTCGCACGGCTTCGACGACCACCAGGCCGGGGCCGTCAACGAGCTGGTGGCCCGCGGGCTGATCCGCCCCGGCCTGTCCCGCGCCTTCGGCTTCGACGAGCTGCCGCTCGCGCTGCAGCTCATGTACGAGAACCGGCACCCGCCGGGCAACATGGCGGTGCTGGTGTCGTCCCCGGCTCTCGGCCTGGGGGTCAAGGACTCGCGCCGCGCCCGCGCCACGGCACTCACCGCGGGCTCCGCCGGCTGGAAGGTCCGTTCCGGCAGGCTGCGCTCGCTGGCGATCACGGGCGCTGTGGAGCGCCCCGAAGACGGTACGGAGATCACGGTTACGTCGCTGGTCGAGGAGAACGGATTCCGCGAGGCGCTGGGCGTGAGCGTCCGCGCGGCCGAGTGCGCCTGGTCGGCCCTGGAGGACGCGGGCCGCGATCCGCTGGACCGAAAGGACCTGCGGGTGCGCGTGGCCGATCCCGAGGACTCGCTGACCCGGCTGGCCGAGGCCTGCCGCGAGATCGAGGACGGAGCCGCCGACACGGCCCTGCTCGTGAGCGAGGGTCCTCTCGGCGCCGTGGCCCTGGTGGTGCGCCGGCTGGAGGACGCCCGCCGCGACGGCGATCCGGTGCGGGCCGTCCTGCGGGTGCTGGAGACGCCCGGCCACGGCTGCGCCGGTCTCGACAGCGTGGTGCGCGCCGCCGCGACCCTGGGGCAGGCCCGGGAGCCGCGGCTGCTGGAGGTCGCGGGTCCCGGCGGCAGCCGGGCGGTCCTCGAAGAGGTCCTGCCGGAGCCGGAGTCGCACAACGCTCCGGGTGCCCGCCTGCTGACGCTCTCGGCCCGTACTCCCGCTGCCCTGGACGCCGCCGCGCAGCGGCTGGCCGATCATCTCGACGACCACCCGGACACGCCCCTGGACGGCGCCGCCTTCACCCTGCAGACCGGCCGCCCGCGCCTGGCCCGGCGCCGCGCCGTGGTCTGCCGGGACGGCGGGGATGCGGTCAAGGCCCTGCGCGAGCCGTCCCGGTACCTGGACGGCCGCGGCGAGACGATCGAGGGCAGGCCGGTGGTCTTCCTGCTGCCCGGCGGCGGCGTCCAGTACCCGGGCATGAGTCGCGGGCTGTACCGCTCCGAGCCGGTCTTCCGGCAGGAGATCGACCGCTGCGCCGAGCTGCTGCAGCCTTCGCTCGGGCTCGACCTGCGGACGCTGCTCTACCCCTCGGACGAGGAGACGGAGCGGGCGCGGCAGGAGCTGGCGCGGCCCGCCATCTTCCTGCCCGCCCTGTTCGCCGTGGAGTACGCCCAGGCGCGCCTGTGGATGAGCTGGGGCGTCCGGCCGGCCGCGATGATCGGCCACAGCTTCGG
>JANOCF010000519.1:0-3692 GCA_031412055.1 Holophagales bacterium
GTACTTGTCGAACAGGCTCGACGCGATGCCGGTCGAGAGGAAGCGGTTGAGCGTCTGCTCGGTGCATTCGTACGGGTACTGCGCCAGATAGGGCAGCGCCTCCAGCACGCCGTAGAAGAGCTGGGCGTCCAGGGTAACGACCATCTGCTCGTCGATCCGCGTGGGGTCGTCGTTCCGGGCCAGGTCCTCGAAGCGGAGCTCCTTGCTCCCCGCACCGGTCAGCGCCGCGAAGCGCGACTGGGCGAGGTGCATTCGGGAGGGGAGGACCGGCAGCGGGCGCAGCTCGCCATCGCTCAGCTCCCCCAGCTCCCCGGCGACGGCAGTCACCTTGAACGCCACCGGGCCGACGCGGCGCGGGGTGATGACAGAGAAGGTCACGCTGGTGCCGCCTCCGGCCGCAACCGTGAAGGCGGCGCGGGCCTTGGCCGGGTCGAGCCCGAAGTCGGCGAGCAGGCTCTTCTTGGTCTCCGGGTCGAGGATGTCGAGGGTCACCTGTCCCCGCAGCTCACCCTCGGAGGCGTTGTTGATCACGACCTCCAGCTCGGCGCGGTCGGACTCGCGGAGGAAGCGCGGCACGTAGGGGCGCACCATCAGGTCCTTGACGCTGCGCACCTCCGTCTGGAGGCGGCCGGCGCGCAGGTCGCGCGTCATGGCGTGAACCCAGAAGCTCCAGGAGGTCACCGAGTCGGGCACGGTGAACTCGATGGCCGCCACGCCGTCCGGCCCCACGATCAGATGCGGCTGCCAGAAGGCCGTCTCCGAGAAGTCGCTGCGCAGCTCCACGGGAGATGGAGACGGTCCCTGGGGAGCCGGGGCGACGGGAGGAGGAGGGGGCGGAGGAGCCGCGGCGGCGTTCATCGCCATGTCGGCCTTCCCGACCGTGGCCTCCGTCGAGATTCGCCTCTCGTCCATCATGGGAGAAGCGGCCTGGACGGTGACCGCCATGCCCTCGGCCGTCTCTCTTTCGGAGTACCGGCCCTCCAGCCGGATCTGAATCTGGTCGGGCCGGAATGCGGTGGAAGAATGACCCCGGTGCCAGCCCGATCCGCTGCTCCAGATGGGATGCGCGAAGCCGAGACTCGCATCGGCCGGCTGGCCCCCCGTGCGGTTGGGGTAGAGGTTCAGGAGGTCGGGCGGCTCGTGCGGCGCGAAGACGTCGAGGCTGCGGTCGTACATGTAGGCCAGCAGCTCCGCCGCCGCAGCCTCGGTTCCAACGCCCTCTTCGGCCGGACGTACCTTGACCGTCCAGGTCTCCCCGCTGCCGGGCCGGATGCGGTCGCGGAAGGTGGCGACCTCGATCTCCAGCCGCCGGTCGTCCCAGGGGACGAGGATGTCCCGGGAGAGCTGCATGAGCTGATGGTCGCGCAGAGTCACCAGCTTCAGGGTGAAGCCGCCGCGCTCCTCCTTGGTGATGGGGATCTCTACGAGACTCCCGTCGCGACCCATCCGCAGCTCGCGCCGTTGGACGAGCTTCCCTTCGCGCCAGGTCTCCAGCCAGACGAACTGGCCGGGGAAGCCGGAGTGAGCCAGCACCCGGAGCTTCTGTCCGGGCTGCACCTGGGTGGAGTCCACCTCCAGGATCGCGGGCAGGGCCAGAGGAGTCTCCTCGCCGGCCACGATCAGGTCACGGAAGGTTGCGAAGGTCTCGCCGGACTCGTCGGCCGTCTCGTAGCGCAGGCGGTAGGCACCCGGGGCCAGCGCTGGCAGAGTCAGGCGAGCCTCGCCGTCCTCATCGTGGAGCACGGTTCCGGCCGACACCTGCGGGCCGTCTTCCCAGAGGCGCATGGCCTCGCGGGGGTCGTACTCCGAAGCGGAGCGCGGCCGGAGGCGGTCGCCCTCCGTGCGCAGCGTGCCTTCCGGATCCTCGAACAACGGCCGGGGAAGGTCGGCGGGAGTGAGGGTCTCGGCGGGCTGGCGCAGGGCGACCAGGGTCCAGCTACCCTCTCCGGGCCGGCCGATGCCGGCGAGATCCCGCCGCCGGACCGTCACCGTCGCCGGCTCGCCAGCCGTGTACAGACCCCGGTCCGGCTCGATCTCGGCCTCGATGGAGACCCAGCCGAGCCGGAAGGAGCGCCTGGCGGACCGGGTCTCTCCTCCCTCGTCCGTGAGCTCGGCTTCGATCCGGTACCAGAAGCTCATCTCCCGGGGGTCGCGCCCCTTGGGGTCCCCGGCTTCCGGCGTGAACAGGATCTCGAACGTGCCGTCCGGGGACAGGTCGGCCGTGCCCGCGCCGACGATCTCCTCGTCTCCAGGCGGCTGCCACCAGGACCAGAAGAAGCGCGTCTCCCGCATGGCCCTCCACCGCACCTGGCCATGGGTGACCGGCAGGCCGAAGTAGTAGCGGGCCTCTCCGGTGAACGTAGCCGGCCGGTCGAGGCGAAGCGGTTCTTCCGGGTCCTGCAGGGAGACCTCGAAGGTGGGACGCTTGTACTCCTCGACCCGGATCCACGCTTCGCCCTGGCGGGAGGTCTCGACCCTCCACCCGCCCAGCGGCCGGCCGGGTGGAATCAGGAACTCGCCGGACGCCGTGCCCAGGTCGTTGGTGGTGACGGTGCGCTGCTCCACGGCCTGGCTGTTGGGGTCCATGAGGGAGACGGTGACCGAAGTCCGGGCCACCCCCTCGAAGCTCCCCGGGCCCTTGCGGTCGTAGACCAGCACCTTCCAGAGGATCTTCTGCTGCGGCCGGTAGATGCTGCGGTCGGTGAAGACGAGGGATGAGACGCCGTCCTCCGCTTCGGAGTCGTCGTCGTAGTAGTAGGAGGAAAGGCCCTGGATCAGGGCGACGTCCTCTCCCTTGCGGCCCAGGATCTCCTGCCGCTCCCTCTGGCTCACGCGGAAGACGACCCTGCCGTCCGGGCCGGTGGTACGGGTGGCTGAAAGGGTGCGGCGCTGCCAGCTTTCCGATTGGTAGAGCCTCACCTCCACGCCCGGGACCGGCTCGCCGCGATCGCCGGAGAGGGCGGTCACCTCCAACTCGTCGCCCTGGCTGCGGGCCAGGAGGACCAGGTCGCCCAGGATGACCGGGACCGCCATGAGCTGGTTCGAGCCCGTGCCGAAGTCCTCCCTTGCGGAGGCGACCACCAGGTAGGCTCCGGGGCGGTCGATCGGCGGCGTGACATGGGTGACGTGGAGCTGGTAGTCGGGCGTGGCCGGCAGGTCGGCCTTCCAGGAGAAGGCGGGGCTCCCCTGCCGGATGAGATCGCCCACGTTGGGCTGCGGGAAGATCGGTCCGCTGCCGGGCAGGCCCTGGCGCAGGTCCACGGGGTAGGCCCGGAACCAGAGGGCCTCCAGGTTTCGGTGATCCACCTTGAAGGTGCGCCGGGCCAGGCCGTCCGAGACCATGCCGCTCAGAGCGTAGGACGGAGCCTGGATATCGCGCACGATATCCAGGCTCCGCGCCCCGCCAGGGGAATTGGGCCACGCCTCGTGCCCGGCGCGGGCGGTCTCGACGGCCCGGACCAGGTCGTTGTCCGCCCGGTAGAGCTCCGCGAGCTCGGCCATGCCCATGGCCCACCAGGGAACCTCCCGAAAGGTTGGCAGGTCGTCCTCCAGCCCCTGCCGGAGAGCGGCCGTCTCCGCGGGCTCGGCGTGGTTGCGGAGCCACCGGAGCCTCTCCAGCCGGGCTTCCAGCGCGCCGTTCCGGTTGTCGCGGGAAAGGTGCCAGCGCTCCAGGTCGGAGAGGATGGTGACCA
>JANOCF010000520.1:0-2653 GCA_031412055.1 Holophagales bacterium
TGGCGCCGGCATGGAGCTGGCCGAGCATGTTCGAGTGCCAGAGCTCGAGAATCTCTCCGGGCGTGGTCCCCAGGTAGGAGCGCACGATGCGCGCCGGCAGCCGGTCGCCCGCCACCACCTTCTTTCCCTTGCCACCGAGAAAGAGAGAGGAGCTCGCGTGCTTCTCCGAGTCCATGGCGCTGACCAGGTAGAACCGGCGCGCCTGGCTGTTCTCAACCAGCCAGCGGCAGACGCGGTCGGTCGCTTTTGCGATCATGTTCATGCCGCCGGCGTCGCCGGTGGAAAAACAGAAATGGACCATCACCCGGCGGCCCAGCGGCATCGGCTCGATACGCAGCAGGTGGCCGTGGCTGGTCGTCGCCTCGGCTTCGGCGCGCAGGGTCTCGAAGCGTCCGGGAAGCTCGCGCACGAACGCGGCCGCCTCGGCCACGCCATCGAAAAGAAAGACCGGCGTCATCCGGTTCTCGTCGATGTAGAGCCGCACGCTTGCTCCGCCTGCGCGGGTGAGCGCCAGGGCTCCGCGCTCGTAGGAGCGCACCAGCGCTCCCTCGGTGGTGGCCATGGGAACGAAGAAGACACCCTCCGCGTGCTCGCCGTGGACGAGCAGCGGCCCCGCCACTCCGAGCGGCACCTGCGCCGCCCCGATCGGATTCTCGACGTTGCCGCGCATCTCCTCGGCTGTAAAGCAGAAAGTACCCACCTGCGCAAGGTCCGTGCCGGTCCGCTCTTCGATCCAGCGGCGGCGGGCTGCCATGTCCTGGGCCGAATAGCCCTGCCCTTCAAAGCGAGGAATCAGATCCGTCATCTCATCTCCTGTCTCGTGCTCCCAACAAGAGGACAGGCGCGGTGCAAGGTCAAAATGTTACTCAGTCGGCTCCTCACGAGGATCGCCGTCTCCATGGCTGCTGGCGCAAGCGGCCGGGAGAGACCTGGAAGGCTACCCGCATAGCGGGGTCGAGCTTTTTCCGGCGCTGAGCCCGTTCGGCGGCTGTATCAAGGGATGACTCAGGAGACGGCGGTGTACTCCGAGAGGATGCCGTTGTCCACGTAGCGGCCGGCCTCGGTGAAGCCGGCGGCTTCCAGGCCGTCGAGGATCACCCGCGGCGGCACGCACATCTCGATGGTGTCCCAGTAATACTCCATCAGCTCCCGGGAATTCTGCCCGCCGCTGCCAAGCCGCGCCATGAGAGGCACGAGCGTGCCGAGGTAGAGCTTGAGGAGCCGGAACGCCAGTCGCGAGCTTGGCGGCGTGAGCTCGAGGATCAGGAGACGGCCTCCCGGCTTGAGCACCCGGCGGTACTCCCGGAAGGTGTCGACCAGGTCGGGGACGTGCCGCAGCGCGTAGCCCATGGAGAGGAAATCGAAGCGCCCGCTCGCGAAAGGGATCGCCTCGGCAACCCCGCGCACCCGGATGCGCACGCCCCGCTTCAACGCCTGGCCGAGCATCCCGAGGCTCGGATCGAGAGCCACGACCGTTCCGCGCGGACCGACGATCTCGAGCGCCTGGGCCGCGACAACACCGGTGCCCGAGCCCGCGTCGAGAGCGCTCATCCCCGGGGCGAGGCCGGACCGCAGCAGCGCCTGCTTTCGGTACCCGGCGCCGGAGCCGAAGCTCATCGCCTGGTTGATCCAGTCGTAGTCGGGAGCGGCCTTGTCGAACCAGAAGCCGACTTGCTTCCGGCGCTGCGCCTCGTCGGCGTAGTACCGGGTCAGCAAAGGATGGGGACGCACGGGTCCAGGCTCCGGCAGCCCGGAGGCAGCAGTCGGTGTTGTGATGGCCACGGCGGGAGTGTACCAGGGAACACAGGTGCCCTGGTCCACTGCCGAGGAGGGCTCACCGGCTAGCTGGCTTCACTTCCCCATGGATCGTTCGCATGAGCAATCTCTTCGGCGTTGGGGAACGGACGTTGGGGAACGGCTCCCCAATGTGGACTGTCTCTGCGCGCGGGCGCCGCGTGTCCGGGACTCGATGGGGAACGTCTCCCCAACGAAGACGGATGTTGCGCAGGCATGGGGGACGTCTCCCGCCCGCGATCGGGCGTCGCCGCCGGCGGTGCCGCCTCCGGTACACGTTGGGGAAGCGTTCCCCCTTGCATTGGAGCCGCCGCGCGCCTCCGTGCGTGACGGTACGGGCGCATGCCGAACTCGACGAGTTTGACGCTCTTCCTCCCGTACTGGCCCCAGAGCCCGGAGCGCAGGCGCGTCGCTGCCTCGCAGCCTCGGCCTCCCGCTGCGCCCGCGCCAGCGCCTCCCGCGTGCGCAGCAGCCCTGGGAAAGATGAGCTCAGGCTCCTGGCATGACCCTTGAGTTATAATGTCGGCAACGTCTGTCCAGCCAACGATTCTGCTGAGCTGAATGAGGAGGATTCTTATGAATTCGGTGAACCGCTACATCTCCGTTTCTGCCTTCGCTGTCGCGCTGCTCGTCTTCGCCTCGGGTGTTCAGGCCCAGGCCACCCGCACCTGGGTCTCGGGTGTAGGCGACGACGTCAACCCGAGCAGCCGGACCGCCCCGTGCAAGACGTTCGCGGGCGCGATCTCGAAGACTGCCAACAGGGGCGAGATCGATGCCCTCGATCCTGGCGGCTTCGGCGCGGTGACGATCACCAAGTCGATCACGATCGACGGCGCCGGAACCCAGGCGAGCATCCTGG
>JANOCF010000521.1:0-4258 GCA_031412055.1 Holophagales bacterium
CACCCACAACGTGGGCCACAGCCAGCGCAGCGGCGAGCCGATCGAGCCGCTGGTCTCCACCCAGTGGTTCTGCGACATGGCCGGCATGGCCCACCAGGGTCTGGAAGCGGCGCGCGACGGCCGGCTGACGCTGCTGCCCGAGTCGTGGGTCAAGACGTGGGAGCACTGGCTGGAGAACATCAAGCCCTGGTGCATCTTGCGCCAGCTCTGGTGGGGCCACCAGATCCCGGCCTGGTACACGGAGGACGGCCGCGTGATCGTGGCCCACGACGCGCAGGAAGCCGCGGAGCTGGCCGGCACCGACCGGCTGGAGCAGGACTCCGACGTGCTGGATACCTGGTTCTCCTCCGGCCTGTGGCCGTTCTCGACCCTCGGCTGGCCGGAAGACACCGAGGACATGCGGACCTTCTATCCCACGGACGTGCTCGTCACCGGCTACGACATCCTCTTCTTCTGGGTGGCGCGCATGGTGATGATGGGCCTCCAGTTCACGGGCGAGTCGCCGTTCCGCTCGGTGCACCTCACCGGTCTGGTGCGCGACGCGCAGGGCGTGAAGATGTCCAAGACCAAGGGCAACGTGCTCGACCCGGCCGACCTGGTGGCCGAGTACGGCGCCGACGCGCTGCGCTTCACCCTCGCCTCGCTGGACAGCCCGGGCCGCGACATCCCGCTCAACCCGGACCAGATCGCGGGCTACCGCGCCTTCGGCAACAAGATCTGGAACGCGACCCGCTTCGCCCTGTCGCGCATCGGCGACGCCAGGGTGCAGGCGCGCATCGATCCGGCCGACCTTGCCGCGCCGGAGCGCTGGATCCTGTCGCGCCTGTCCCGCACCGCGGCCGAGGTGAACACGCGGCTGGAGGCGTTCCGCTTCGACGAGGCGTGCCGCAGTCTGTACCACTTCTTCTGGGGCGACTTCTGCGACTGGTACATCGAGCTGTCCAAGCCGGGAGCGCGGCCCAGGATGGCGGAGGTGCTGCTGACGGTGCTCGACCGGAGCCTGCGTCTCCTGCACCCGATCATGCCTCACCTGACCGAGGAGCTCTGGCAACGCTTGCCGGGACACGAGGTCATCCATCCGCGGTCGATCGCCCTGGCTCCGTACCCGACTCCCGAGGAGGGCTGGGACGCGCCGGAGGTGGAGACGGGCATGGACGCGCTGATCCAGGTGGTGACCCGGGTGCGAGCCCTGCGGACCGAGATGGGTGTCCCGCCCAAGGCCAAGGTCGACCTGTTCCTCAACGCCGGCGACGAGAACATCGAGAGCTTCCTCTCCGAGCAGGCGCCGCTGATCGCCTTCCTCTGCCGGGTGGAGACGATCGGCATCGGGACCGGACCGGAAGGCGCACGCCGGGATGTGGTGGGCGGGATCGAGATCGCTCTTCAGATGGAGCAGCAGGAAGCTCCCGCGATGAGCGAGGACGAGCGCAAGCGGCTGACCAAGGACATGGAGAAGCTGGAGACCGAGATCGGCAAGTCCGAGGCGCGGCTGAGCGACGAGCAGTTCCTTGCGAAGGCTCCGGTGCACGTGGTGGAGAACGGCCGGGCCACGCTGGCCCAGATGAAGGAGCGCCTGAGCACGCTGAGGGCGACTCTCGGCCTGTCGTGAGCCTATGGACTCCTTCGCCCGGTACCTGAACGAGATCGTACGGCTGCGCCCACAAGGCCATCCGGAGAACCTCGTGGTCCTGCCGGTGGTGGATTCGACCAACCGTATCGCCCGCTCCATCGTCAAGGAGTACGAGGCCGAGGAGCAGTCGCTCCGGTCGCTCCTGGTTCTGGCTCTGGAGCAGAGCGGCGGGCGCGGACGGCACGGACGGACCTGGTCCAGCCCGGCCGGCAAGGGGATCTACGCCTCGCGGGTGCTGACGGTGCCGGACACGGCCATGCTCCAGAGCCTGCCTCTCCTCGTGGGCATCGGCCTCAGCCGCGCCCTCGATCCCTTCCTCCCGGCGCCCTCGCGGCTCAAGTGGCCCAACGACATCCTGGTCGAGGGATGGAAGATCGGCGGCATCCTCATCGAGGCCATGGTCCAGCCGGAGTCGGAGTCCCGGGCCATCCTCGGCTTCGGGATCAATCACGGGCACGAGACCGGCGATCTGCCGGAGACAGGGACATCGATTTTCCTGCAGGGCCGATCCGATGTCTCCCTGGAAGAGCTGACCTGGAAGCTGGTGGAGGGGATCGAGCGCGAACTGGCCTATCTCGGGGATATCGCCTACGCCGTGGCCGCCTACCGGGAGCTCTCGGTCCACCGTCCGGGCGACCGGATCACCTGCCGCGTGGCGGACCGGACGGTCGAAGGCACCTTCACCGGCATCGACGAGCTTGGGCGGCTGGTGCTGGAAGCGGACGGAGAGGAGATTCGGGTGTCCAGTGGAGAGGTGATCGGATGAGCGGCAAGAAGCGCACGGGAAGCGAGGGACTGCTGGTCCTGGTGGACGTGGGCAACACCAACACCGTGTTCGGGGTCTACCAGGACGACGAGCTGATCGAGAGCTTCCGCTTCTCGACCGACCACGAGCGCACCGCGGACGAGTACGGGGCGCTCCTGCTGCCGCTCTTCCTGCGGCGCGGGATCGATCCCACGGTGGCCGAGGCCGTGGTGATCTCCTCGGTCGTGCCGCCGCTCCACTTCACCCTCGACCAGATGGCCCGCCGCTATTTTGGCAAGAAACCGCTGTTCATCGAGCCGGGGGTGCGTACGGGCATGCCGATCCGCTACGACAACCCGGCCGAGGTCGGGGCGGACCGGGTGGTCAACGCCGTGGCGGCCCGGGAGCTCTACGGCGCGCCCGTGATCGTGGTCGACTTCGGCACGGCCACGACCTTCGACCTGGTCAACGCGGCGGGGGAGTACGTGGGCGGCATCATCGCGCCCGGCATCATGATCTCGGCCGAAGCCCTGTTCGCCCACGCGTCGCGGCTCTACCGGGTGGACGTGCGCAAGCCGGCCGAGCTGATCGGCAAGAACACCGCCGGCGCCATGCAGGCCGGCATCTACTACGGCTACATCGGCCTGGTGGACGGCATCCTCGAGCGCCTGCTTCCGGAGCTGCCCGGCGTCAAGACCGTCGTGGCCACCGGCGGGCTGGCCGACCTCATCGCTTCGGGCTCCAAGTACATCCGCGAGGTCGCGCCCATGCTCACCCTGGTCGGTCTCAAGCTGATCTACGAGCGCAACCGGCACTCCTGAGCGCATGTCGGAGCCCGAGCAGGACGACCACGCCTACTTCCAGGCTATCGAGGAGATCTTCGTCCGGCTGCGCGGCGCGCCGCTGCTGCTCTCGCCGGCCGACTGGCAGGTGGCGCGGCGCTGGAACCAGGAGGGGATTCCTCTCGAGCTGGTGAGGCGGGCGCTCGAAGAGGTGTTCGAGAAGCGCAAGGAGCGGGCGGCCAAGGGCAGGATCAGCAGCCTCCGCTACTGCGCTCCGGCCGTGGAGGCCGCTTGGTCGGATCTCCGCGAGATGACCGCCCCGGGAGAGCGGACCGAAGCGCCGCACCTGGACATCCCAACCCGCCTGAGCAACCTCGCCGCCGCCCTGCCGGCCACGGTTCCGGACCGGGATGCGTTCCTGGAAAAGATCGCCGCCATCGACGGCGACGCCCCATCCGTCGAAGCCGCGCTATCGGCCCTGGACCGGGACCTGCTCACCGTCGTCGCCTCCGCCTTGGAAGCCGAGCCGCGGAAGGAGATCGAGGCGGCGGTGGAGAAGACCCTCGAAGCGCTCCGCGGCCGTATCCCCGCCGAGGAGCTGGAGCGCTCGCGCGAGCGACTCACCCACCAGGTCCTCCGCCAGCGCCTGGCCCTGCCGGTTCTCTCCCTCTTTTCGCCCGAAGCTCAGCTCGACCGGTAGGCGATGTAGAGGATGTGCGCGTGGGGATAGCCCCGGCCCAGCTCGACCGCCGTGAAGCGCTCGAAGTCCAGGCGGGCGAGACGGTCGCGCATCTGCTCCCGCGTCTCGTAGCTGAAGGCATCCCCCAGCGTCATCCCCAGCAGGTCCGCCAGTTTCTCCTGGGTCCGGTTCCACAGCCCCTTGAGCCGGTCCGCGGGGTCGATCTCCTTGATCAGGAGCATTCCGCCCGGTGAAAGCCGCTCGGCCGCCTGACCGAGCAGGCGGTCCCAGCCGGCGACCGGAACGCGGCAGAGGACGTCGAAGATGGTGACGGCGTCGAAGGCGCCGGTGACGGCGTCGCCGTAGCCCGCCACGAAGCGGACCCGCGGGTGGCGCCAGGTGACCAGAGGCTTGCGCGCGTC
>JANOCF010000522.1:0-1923 GCA_031412055.1 Holophagales bacterium
CCGACATCCTCGGCGCGATCCATCGCGGCCACCACCTGCTCCACCTTTTTCATCAACCCCCGGTAGTTCACCGGGCGGGCTTCCGTGATCAAGACGCGGTCTCCTCTAGAGCTTCACAAGCATAACAGGTAGGTTTGCGACCAAAGGGAAAATCAGCCGTTGTCGATCAGGGCCATGACGATCCGGTCCTGCGCCCCCCGGCCGTCTCCGCCCACGCGGTTGAGCAGGATCGAGAACGCGTACGCCTTGCCCGAGACCGCCTTGGCATAGCCCGAGAGCGCGGTGACGCCGCTCAGCGTGCCGGTCTTCGCGAAGACGTTGCCGCGATAGGGAGGCGTGGCCATCCGCCGCTTCCACGAGCCCAGATCCTCGCCCGAGTACGGGAGCGACTGCGCGAACTCGGTGCCGGACGGATGGAAGAACATGTGGCGCAGCAGCAGGGTCAGGTGGCGCGGGGCGAAGCGGTTCTCCCGGCTCATGCCCGAGCCGTCCGCCATCTTGAACGAGCCACGCGGGATGCCGATGCTCTCGGCGAACTCGCCGATCGCGCGCACCCCATCCACCCAGCTTCCCTCCCCGCAGCGAATGGCTCCCAGGTGCTTGGCCAGGCTCTCGGCGTAGAAGTTCTGGCTCCGCTTGTTGGTCACCCGGATGGCCGACAGCAGATCGCTGCGGTGCACCGCCAGCCGTTCCCAGACCACGCCCGGCAGCCGGTCCACCGGCCGGAGCTTGCCGTCGACCCGGATCCCCTCCTCCGCCAGTGCGGCGACCAGCCCCTGGCCGAAGTAGCGCACCGGATCGGGCACCGTCACCCAGGCCTCGACCGGCCCCGAGTTGGAGCGGATGCTCCCCTTGACGAAGAGCTCCTCGCCGGAGCGATGGATGACCACGTTCTGCCCGCCGCTGCCGACGGTACGGGAGCTGTTCCTGAGCTGGAGCACCCCCGGCACGTCGGGCACGAGCTCGACCCGCGCCGGCCGGCCCGCGGTGGACGGCCAGACCCGCACCAGGATGCAGTTGTCGCTGAAGGAGAGCGCCTCGACCGGCGCTTCGTACCAGCGGGTGAGCTGGTCTCGCGGCCAGTCCGGATGGATCAGCGGCGGCGCGAACAGGCCGTGATCCAGGTAGAGGTCGCCGGAGATCCGCTTCACGCCCCTCTGCCGCAGGGCGGCGGCCCACTCGCGGAACGCGCCGAAGGAGTCGCCCCCATAGTCCCGGCCGGAGATCTGCGGGTCGCCGCTCCCGACCACGCCCAGATCGCCGCGCAGCACGTCGCCGCTCACGCCGCCGTGCATCAGGAAGCGGGTCTCGAAGACGTACCCCGGTCCGAGGGCGTCCAGGATCGCCGCCGTGGTGAAGAGCTTGGTGTTGGAGGCGATCACCCGCGGCTCGTCCGCGTTGTAGGCGTAGACGGTCTCGCCGCTGTCCAGGTCGACGATGTGGATCCCGGCGGCCGCGGTCATGCGCGTGGCGCTGGCGACCTGGACGTCCAGCGCCTGCTGCAACGCGGTCGGTGCGGCGGTCTCGACCGTGCGCGAGACCGGGCCGAGCAGCAGCGCGAGCAGGGTAAGGGTCAGAACGGCGAGCTTGCTACGAACCGGCAACATCGTCTCCTACGGCTTGTGGGGTAAGGCTCACGACGACCCAACCCGTTGGGCGGTCAGTGTAGCAAGCCTTTTCCCGATCCGTACTTCTAAAGGAGCATGCCCGCGATGGTCGCCGTCTGGAAGGTCGCGAGCGAGCCGGCGACCATGGCGCGCAGCCCGAGCCGGGCGAGGTCCTGCTTGCGCTCGGGTGCCATGGCGCCGATGCCGCCGATCTGGATGGCGACCGACGAGAAGTTCGCGAAGCCACACAGAGCATAGGTGGCGATGACGCGCGACCGCTCCGAGAGCTGGCCGGCCGCCACCATCTCCTGCAGCC
>JANOCF010000523.1:0-2374 GCA_031412055.1 Holophagales bacterium
CAAACCTTGCCGGGGTTCTTGCCGCACAGGCCCGAGCCGAGGAAGGGGAGCCATTCCTGCAGAGGGCTCTCGAGATTGCACTCCAAGTTCATGGCCCATCGCATCCAGACGTTGCCCAGATCTTGAACATATTGGCCCAGCTCCAGGAAGCACTCGGCCGGCCTGAGGCCGCAGAGACCGCGAGGCAAGCCTTGGCCGCCTTGGAGGCAACCCTCGGGGCGGATCATCCAATCACCTGCCAAGTCACTCCGACCCTCCAAGGAATTGCCAGTGGAGCGGGGGCCGCCAATCCTACCTCTCAATTTGTATCCCAGGCTCGGGCTGCCGCCGAGCGGCAAGATTTCCCGGCTGCGATTTCGGCACAGGAACAGGCCATCGAACTGGCACGAGCGGCAGGTGAGGAGCGGGAGGTTCTCGTGGCCTTGAGCGTTCAACTCTTCAACCTCGCGGGTTACTACAGTAAGGCCGGCCAGTACGAGGACGCCGTCAAGGCGCTCGAAGAGGTCGTGGCGCTGGACGTGCGGACCGGCCACTCGGACCTGGAGTCGGACCGGCAGGCCCTGGAGATAGCGCGGAAGATGGCGTCTCTCCGGAAGAACAACGGGAGAGGCATGAAGCCATGCTGAGCGTACTGCGTCAGATTGCAACCCTGGCCGACTAAGCCCGTGACGGCGCAGTCGCGGCGCTCCGGGGCGAGACAGAGCGGGAGGCGCTGATCACCCGCATCGAAGAGGTTGCGGGGAAGGTAGCAGAAGGGAAGGCAGACGGGTCTTCATGGCTTGATCTCGCCGTCTACCTGCGGGCGGTGGTGGGTTTCCTCAAGGGTGAGCCGGTTCCACAGGTACCCGCCGCCTTTGCTGAGCGCACGGAGGCAATCGAGGCGGCGGCCAAAGGGAACGGAGTATCAACTCCCTAGAAAGTTACCCACGAGCGACACGGACGTGCGTTGTCCCTCTGGATCTTCTCCGATATACACCGTAAGATTACCTCACAAGGTAACTGTGACTCGGAGGGAGCGATATGAGCCAACCATCCACCGAAGCGCCGTACCCCCTTCTGCACGAGATCGGTGGCCTGCATCTGGAGGACCATCGTCATCTCATTCAGATGGTCCTCTTCTGGGACATCATCCATCAGCTCATGGCGGAGCGGGGACAGACCGACTTCTTTGTCGGCGGTGACCTGAACGTCTATTACTCCCTGCTCCGGTCCGGTGACGACTCTTCCGCGTGCTTCCTTCGAGGGCCGGACATCTTCTTTGTCGAGCACGAACCGAGAAGAGACCGGCCATGGGTGGATTGGCCTGGAATAGGAGCCAATCCCGACCTCATCATCGAGCTCGTGCCCCTTTGGAACTTGAAGGAGGAGAGGGCCGTCAAGAAGGAGATCTATGCCTCTGTCGGGCGCACGCCAGAGTGCTTCCTCTATGACTTCGACACCTTGACTCTTGAGGGATTCCGGTTGGACGGTACCGCCTACCGGCCGATCGAACCGGATGCCAAGGGAAGGCTGCACAGCGAGGTGCTCGGGGTCGAGATCGGTGTCCAGCATGAGGTGCGCCTTCTGGCAGAGGCCGACTGGCTCCGGCTGTTCTACCCCGACGGCCGGTTGGTTCCCTCCCGCGCTGAAGCCGCCGAGGCCGAGTTGGCCCGCCTGCGCGCTCTCCTCGACGAGCGGAAGATCTAAACCTGCGGTCCATCAGCCCCCGTAGGGGGCGACAGGTCTCGCGGCGGCACGTCCCTGTCGCCTTGGGGCTTCGGAATGTCGGTGGTCTCTTACCCAGGGCTCATGTCCAAGCTCTTACACACATCTTGCTGGGAAGGTGGATGACGCGGAAGGGGAGAGGGATTGAGGGCGTTGTCTCCGCAGCGGCAATACCGTTGCAATCCTCTCTGTCCTCGGACGTCACGATCCCAACGACAACTAGATGTGTGTAAGAGCCTGGGCTCACGCCCTGGGCTACAGGCTGCCGCCCCCTACGGGGGCTGATCGGTCCGTGCTGCTTCGGCCCGCCATCCCTCCCGAACTCTGCGGTACAGTTTCCGTAGACGTCTGGAGAGGATGACCGGTG
Source organism: Holophagales bacterium (assembly GCA_031412055.1). Classification (GTDB taxonomy): domain Bacteria; phylum Acidobacteriota; class Thermoanaerobaculia; order Multivoradales; family UBA5704; genus DATMER01. Next base: position 2,072 of record JANOCF010000523.1, read on the forward strand.
ATCCCCAAAGAAGAGCCCTTGCTCGTTCCTGCCGTTTCGCACCCAGCTGCCGGTGCGCGCACCGTGCTCGTGGCCAGTGCCGCGGCCACGCTGCTGCTCTACAACATTCCGGTCTACGGCAGCATCCTTGCCCGGCCGCTCGTCCTCCTGTCCGCCCTGGCCCATGAGATGGGGCACGGGCTTACGGCCCTGATCCTCGGCGGCAGATTCCTCCGTCTCCAGATGTGGGCCGATGGCGCCGGGGTCGCCGAGATCGATCTGGCCGGGTTCGGCCGCATCCGGGAGGCGCTCAGCTCGGCGGGT
>JANOCF010000524.1:0-7645 GCA_031412055.1 Holophagales bacterium
CAGGATCGTAGAGATGTCTCTCCATCTACGTCCCCCCTCTCCCGGGGTAGGGTGGGAGGGAGATGGGAGAGGGGGACAGGGGGTGAGGATTCAGCGCGACGCACTTTCGAAACACCCTCTAAGTTAACGCAGAACCGCCGCCCAGAATCTCCAGGACCTCGTCGCGGCGGGTGTGCACGAGGAGCACGATCAAGTCCCCGGGCCGGGCCCAGGCGAGAGCCTTGCGCGCGGCTTCGGGATCGTCCTCGGCGCGGATCACCGCGCCGGAGGAGGCCCCGAGCCGCAGCAGCTCGTCTTCGAGGAGGGCCGTGATCTCCCCGGCCGGCCGGCCGCGCAGCATCTCGGGCAGCTCCTTGACGATCACCATGTCGGGCCGGAGCGGCCAGGCGGCGCGGGCCAGCTCCCGGATCGACTCGTCGTCGCGGTCCCCGGCCTGGCCCAGGACGATCAGGCGGCGTTTGGCGGGCAGAGAAGAGGCGAAGTGGACCAGGGCGGCCACTCCGGCGGGATTGTGGGCGTAGTCGAGCAGGACGCGCGCGCCCCCGATCTCCAGGAGGTTGCCGCGCCCCGGGTTGTCCTTGGGCGTGCCGCCAAACCGGCGCAGGCCGTCGGCCATGGCGTCCAGGGGGAGGCCGATCGAGGCGCCCGCGCCGATCGCGGCCAGCGCGTTGGCCACGTTGTGGAGGGCGGTGCCGCCGAAGGTGATGGGCACTTCGTCCACGGGGACGACCACCTGCCGCCGCTCCTCGCCGTAGCGCACCAGCTCGCCGTCCTCCAGGGTGCAGCCCGCGTACCCCGACACCAGCAGGTCGTCGAACCCGGGATGGTCGGAGTTCACGGAGAACCAGACCGCCGGGGCGCCGAACCGGCCGGTACGAGCCACGAGCTCGGGATCGTCCGCGTTGAGCACCACCCGTCCATGCGGCTTGACGATGCGCGCGGGCACCAGCTTGGTCTCGGCCAGCGAGGCGAGATCGTGGACCCCGAACTCGCCCAGGTGGTCGTCGGCGACGTTGGTGACGACCGCCACGTCGGCCCGCGCGAGGGCCAGCCCCCGCCGCAGGATGCCGCCGCGCGCGGTCTCCAGGATGGCCACCTCGACCCGCGAGTCGCGCAGCAGCGTGCGCGCGCCGCCGGGGCCGGAGAAGTCTCCCCGTTCGAGGACCTCGCCGCCGATCTCGACCCGGTCCGTGGAGGTGGTCCCGGCCACGGCCCCGGCCGCCTGGATCATCGAGGCCAGCAGGCGCACGGTGGTGGTCTTGCCGTTGGTCCCGGTCACCAGGACGACGGGGATGTCGCTCACCCGGTCCCAGCGGACCTCGCGGGGGGTGGGCAGGTCGTCGATCCGCCACGTGAGCGAGCCGCAGCCCAGCCCGAGAGTGACGTACTCGGCGTCCCAGAGCAAGGAGATGCGGCGCCGGGCGGCGGAGTCGCGCAGGGCGAGCAGAGCGGGGTGGCGATCCTGCTCGATCAAGGCCCGGAGCCGCGCCGCGGCCTCCTCGACCTCCTCGCCGTCGGGCTCGCGTCCGACGGCGACCGACGTAACCGCGGCCTCCCAGGCCCACTCGTTCACCTCCGTGGCGGCATAGAGGCGATCGATCTGCGCCGACAGCCCCAGGCTGGCCCCGCCCGGGAACAGGCGGACGCACAGCTCCTCGGCGCCCCAGCCGACCGCTTCCAGGATCCGGCCGGCGTGGCGGATCCACGCTTCGGTCACCGGCCCGGCTTCGCCGTCGGCAAGAGACACGTCGAGGACCGCCCCTTCCAGGTTCCAGAGCAGATTGGGGCCGGTCAGCCGTCGAGAATCGAGGAGCTTCATGCTTCGAGCGAAAGCCTATCAGTAGACCGGCGGCGAGAGGAGAGGGGCATGCTACGATTCATCCGCCTAATGGCATGAATTTCCCCCTGAGTGGAACGGGCGCCCCGCGCGTGAGTGGAGCGCGTGAGTGGAGCGTATGAGGAGGATACTGCGAATGGAGACCCTTGTAGCCCCGGCCCGGACGCCGGGACTTCTCATGGCGATCGGAGGCGCGGAGGACAAGGTCCGCGAGCGGGTGATCCTGCGCGCCTTTGTCGAGGCGGCCGGCGGACCGGACGCGAACCTGGTGGTCCTGGCCACCGCCTCCGAGCTGGCCGACACCGGCGACCGTTACGCCCGGCTGTTCGAGTCGCTGCGTGCCGACACCGTCGAGGTCCTGCGCATCCGCAGCCGCGAGGACGCCCTGAGCGCTCTCGATACCCTCGACCGGAGCTCCGGCATCCTCGACCTCCTCGACTTCGCCAGCGGCCTCTTCATCACCGGCGGCAGCCAGCTCCGCATCTCCACCGCCCTGGGGGGCACCGGGATTGCCCAGGCCATCCGCCGCCGGCATTCGGAGGGCATGGTCGTGGCCGGCACCAGCGCGGGCGCGGCCATCCTGTCCGAGCACATGATCTCGATGGGAGACGGCGGCGGCACCCCGCGCCGCAGGCTCGTCCAGATGGCCAAGGGGCTGGGGCTCGCCCCGGACCTCATCATCGACCAGCACTTCCGCCAGCGCGACCGCCTGGGCCGCCTGTCTACGGCCCTGTCCTACAACCCCGGCCCTCTCGGGATCGGCGTGGACGAGGACACCGCCGCGATGATCGGCGCCGACGGCGTCCTGCGGGTCATCGGCAGCGGCGGAGTCACCGTGCTCGATGCCTCGGCCATGCGCTACACCGACAGCCCGGAGGTCCGCCGCACGCAGCCCCTGGCTCTTCTCGGACTGAAGCTCGACCTCCTGACCGCGGGTTGCCGCTATGATCTGCGGCGGCGTATCGGCCTGCCTCCGGTCCAGGAGACGATCGGCGGGGTTGAGATATCGTCGGAGGTCCCCATCGGGAGCGTGCCATGAAGATCCTCGACACCCGCGTCTATCGTGGACCCAACCTCTACGCCCTGCGCAAGGTCATCCGCCTCAAGGTCGACCTCGGCGAGCTGGAGGATTACCCCACCAGCAAGCTGCCGGGCTTCGTGGACCGGCTCCTGGAGCTGATGCCCACGCTGCACGAGCACACCTGCTCCTACGCCGAGCCCGGCGGCTTCGTGCGCCGCATGACCGAGGACGTGGGCACCTGGCTCGGGCACGTGCTGGAGCACGTCGCCATCGAGCTGCAGTGCCTCGCCGGCACGCCGGTCACCTACGGCAAGACCCGCGGCCAGGAGTTGCCCACCGGCCAGTACTGGGTCATCTACAGCTACGACGAGGAGGCCGTCGGCCTGGAAGCCGGGGAGCTGGCCTTGCGGTTGATCCGCCACCTCCTGCCGCCCGAGCGCGAGGCCCACGACCCGTCGCCGTTCGACTTCCAGTTCGAGCTGGAGTCCTTCGTCCGCCTGGCCCAGCGCCGCGCCTTCGGCCCGTCCACCGCCTCGCTGGTCCGCGCCGCGGAAGACCGGGACATCCCCTGGATCCGCCTCAACGAGCGCTCGCTGGTTCAGCTCGGCCACGGCAGGTACCAGCGCCGCATCCAGGCCACCGTCACCAGCGAGACCCGCCACATCGCGGTCGAGATCGCGTCGGACAAGCGGCTGACCAACCAGATCCTCCACGACCTGGGTCTGCCCGTGCCGCGGCAGCATCGAGTCCGCACCCTCGAGGGCGCACTGGAGGCCGCGGAGGAGCTCGGTATTCCGGACGTGCCGGTCGTCGTGAAGCCGCTGGACGGCAACCACGGCCGCGGCGTCTCCATCAACCTGAAGTCCCCCGAGCAGGTGCTCGCCGCGTTCGACGAGGCCTACGAGCGTTCGTCCGTGGTGATCGTGGAGACCTTCCAGGAGGGGCACGACTACCGCATCCTGGTGATCAACGGCAAGGTCCTCGCGGTGGCCCAGCGCGTCCCCGGGCACGTGGTGGGGGACGGCGTCCACACCATCGGCCAGCTCGTCGACCTCGTGAACACCGACCCGCGGCGCGGCGTGGGGCACGAGAAGGTCCTCACCCGGCTGGAGTCCGACGTCCAGGCCGAGCGCCTCCTGGAGCAGGCCGGTCTGACCCTGGACTCGGTCCTCCCCGCGGGAGAGATCTTCTCCCTGCGCTCGACCGGCAACCTGTCCACGGGCGGCACGGCCATCGACCGGACGGATGTCCTCCACTACGACAACCGGATCATGGCCGAGCGCGCGGTCAAGGCCGTCGGGCTGGACGTGGGCGGCGTGGACTTCATCTCCCCGGACATCAGCCGCAGCTACAAGGAGGTGGGCGGCGCGATCGTGGAGATCAACGCCGCGCCGGGCTTCCGCATGCACGTGGCGCCGACCGTGGGCACGCCGCGGGACGTGGCCGCGCCGGTGCTCGACATGCTTTTCCCCAAGGGGATCCCGTACCGCATCCCCATCGCGGCGATCACCGGCACCAACGGCGAGACCACCACGACCCGCATGGTGGGGCACATCCTGAAGCTGTCCGGCGCCACTGTGGGCATGACCACGAGCGACGGCGTCTACATCGACGGCGAGCTGACGGTGAAGGGGGACATGACCGGGCCGTGGGCGAGCCACCTGGTGCTGCGCGACCCGTCGGTGGACGCGGCCGTGCTGGAGACGGCGCGGGGCGGCATCGTGCGCGCGGGCCTGGGCTGGCGCCGGTGCGCGGTGGGCGCGGTGCTCAACGTGGCCTCGGACCACCTAGGCATGGGCGGCATCCACGACCTCGACGAGCTGGCCCGGGTGAAGCGGGTGGTGGTGGAGGTGGCGCGGAACTTCTGCGTGCTCAACGCCGACGACCCGCGGGTGGCGCCGATGGCGGAGCACACCAGGGCGCAGCCGGTCTACGTCACCATGCACCGCGAGAACGAGCTGGTGCGCCGGCACATCCGGAACAAAGGGAGGGCCGTGGCCCTGGAGGAGGGGCTGAACGGCCGCATGATCGTGCTCTACGAGGGCGAGGAGCAGATCCCTCTGCTCTGGGCGCGGCAGATCCCGGCCACGGTCGAGGGGCACGCGCTGCACAACGTCCAGAACGCGATGTTCGCGGCTGCTATCGCGTACTCGATGGGGATCAGCCTGGAGAACGTCCGGCAGGGGCTGCGGACGTTCACGACCGACTTCTTCCAGACCCCGGGCCGGATGAACTTCTACAACGAGCATCCCTTCCGGGTGCTGCTCGACTACGCCCACAACGCGCACGGCATGCAGGCCATGGCGCGGATGATCCGCGACATGACCGTCCACGGCCGCCGGATCGGCGTCCTGGCCGCGCCGGGAGACCGCCGCGACGAGGACATCATCGAGCTGGCCCAGGCCGCGGCCCCGGCCTTCGACCTGATCCTGATCCGGGAGGACGACAACAGGAGAGGCCGCAAGCCCGGGGAGGTGGGGGAGATGCTGCGGAAGGCCTTTCTTGACAGCGGCTTCCCGGCCGAGCGGATCGCGGCCGGTGTCCTCGACGAGGAACAGGCCATTCAGCACGCTCTGGAGGACGCCCGTCCCGGAGACCTCCTGGTGGTCTTCGGAGACAAGCTGGACCGCGCCTGGAACCAGATCGTGAACTTCGGCCGTCCTGCCCAGAGCAGCAGCGCGCCGCCTCTGAAGGGAGGCCCCCTCTTCGCCAGCGAGGAGGACCTGCCGGCGATCCTGGCCCGCTCGGCGGTGGACCTGGTTCAACCGGACCGGAACGTCGGCGACCACGACGACTGAATTGATCCCATCCCCCCTCTCCCCGGCCCTCTCCCCCGTGCCGGGGAGAGGGAGCCACCACCCGCCCTTCTCTTCTCCTGACTCCTCCAACTCTCTCCGATAGGGAGGGGGCTCCCTCTCCGGCGCGTCAGCGCGGGGGAGGGCAGGGGAGGGGTCTTCCCGGAAGGCCACAGACTCAACTCCCGCGGTGCGGCCTCCTCACCCACGGGTGAATGTTTTTCTACCGCCGGCCAGCGGCCGTCCCCCGCCGGGAAGAGGGGGAACGTGACTGGGGCGGAGAGGCAGGATCGTAGGGATGACCTTCCAGCTACGTCCCCCCTCTCCCGGGGTTGGTTGGGAGGGAGAGGGGGATAGGGGGTGAGGACTCAACGCGGCAACCATCCGACTTCCGAGACACCGTCTCAGACAGCTATAGCGTTCCCAGCAGCTCCCGGGCGTCCACCAGGTCCGGCGTTCCAAGCCCTTCCGTGAACCCCTCGTAAACCGGCGCAAGCAACGCCCGCGCATCCCCCTTCCGCCCCCGCGCCGCCCAGTGTCTCGCCAGACTCGTCGCGGCGCGTAGCTCCAGCGACCGCGAGCTCTGCTGCCGGGCCACTCCAAGCGCACATCCGAACTGGTCTTCCACGTCGGCGTCGGGGGCCCCCTGCTCGCCGAGCAGCTCGCCTCGGAGACGGTGAAGCTCGGCCTGGAAGAGCGTCTGCCCGGCATCGACCATGTCGGCGGATTCGTCCAGCGCGGCCAGGGCCTCGGAGATCTTCCCCTGGCGGCGGTGGGCCTCGGCCAGGAAGGCGAAGACGTGCGGGTCGCGTCTCACCCCGCCGTAGCGGGAGCCGGCTCGGACGTCCACGGCACCCTCTTCGGCCCGCCCCTCCTGCGTGCGCAGCCAGCCGCGCTGGGCCGTGGCCATGATGAGCCAGTAGGGAAAACCCTGCGCGGCCGACAGCTCGATCAGCTCGTCGTTGAGCTCCTTCAAGGCCTCGGGCTCCCGCCGGAAGGCGCGCAACTCGCCCGCGAAGAACAGGGCGCAGGCTACGGAGAAGGGCTGACCCAATTCCCGGGCGGTCGCGAGCATCTCCCGGCTGCGCTCCACCGCCTGGTCGGGGAAGCCGAGGAACCAGAGCACCCACGAGAGATTGCCCAGGCACTCCACGCCGGGCTGGGGTCCCGCCAGGATCGGGGCCGAGCGGGCGCTCTCCAGGTCGTAGAAGCCGATCCCGTTCTCCAGGTAGACGCGGGCCTGCGGCAGGTCTCCCAGGACCATGGACGTGAAGCCCATGGCCTGGTGGCTGCTCAGGAGCCTCACCGGGTTGTCCCCGGACTCGGCAAGACCCAGGAGCTGCTGCGCCGTCTCCCGCGCAGTCCGCGGCTTGCCGCTCAGCACGTAGAAGATGTAGAGCCCGCGGAGAGCGGGGAAGAGCTGCGGCGTCTGGCCGGCCCGGCTGCCGAGGTCGCGGGCGCGCTCGAAGCACTGCTGGACGTCCGGCTCCGCGAAGCTCGTGGCCGAGCCCGCGGCGACGCCCAGGCTGACGCGGAGGCCGATCTCCCGCTGGTCCCTCTCGGGGCTCTCCGGCAGGCTGCCCAGCAGCTCCAGCGCGCGGGTAAGGTGCCCCACGGCCTCCTTGTGTGCCGATCCCCGCAGCGCCTTCTCGCCGGCCCGGTACCACCAGCCGATCGCGTCCGGCAGCTTGCCCGACTCGGTGTAGTGGTGAGCTACCAGCTCGGGCTGGCTGTCCGCGATCTCGGGGAACTTCCGCTCCAGCACCTCGGCGATCCGCAGGTGGAACTCCTGCCGGTGGGTCCGCAGCAGCGACTCGTAGGCCGCGTCCTGGATCAGGCCGTGCTTGAACACGTACCGCGCCCGGGGAGGGATCCCCCGGCGGTAAAGAAGCTCGGCATCCACCAGCCGGTTCAGCTCGCGCTGAAGGTAGACCTCGTCCCATGGCGACACGGCCACCGCGAGGTCGTGGGTAAACTCCCGGCCCAGCGTGG
>JANOCF010000525.1:0-3267 GCA_031412055.1 Holophagales bacterium
CCGGGGTGCGGTTCGACAGCGGGCCGCGGGCGCCGGAAGGGTGCCAGGGGAAGGAGTTCCACAGCAGGACGCCGTCCGGCCGGCCTCCGAGGGTGTCCCAGCCGCAATCCGGCCCTCTGGCTGGAGCCTTCCGGCAGCATCGTCTGGGACACCCTCGGAGGCCGGCCGGACGGCGTCCTGCTCTGGAACTCCTTCCCCTGGCACCCTTCCGGAGCCCGGGGTCCGCTCTCGAACCGGACTCCCGAGCGCAGCCTCTTACTGGGCAACCTCCACATCCTGGAACGGCTCCTGGCCGAGGTCGGGAACGACACCCGGGTGCTCGCGGTCGGGAAGACCGCCCACGCGGCCATGGCAGCCCTCGGCAAGGAGGTGCCGCTGCTCCGGCATCCGGCCCACGGCGGCGCCGTGCTTTTCAGGGGGCAGCTTCGCGCCTTCCTCGTGTTACACTGATACGAGCTTTTCGATAGATATCGATAGGAGGCCGTGATGCGCAGAAGCCTGCTCGGAATCACGCTGATGTCGCTGCTCGCAATGCCGGCTGCCCCGGCAGCCGCGGAGGTCTACACGGTGACGCTCAAGACCGGCACCGTCCTGGAGACAGCCTACCAGCCGCAGGAGACGTCCTTCGACAGCAACGTGGTCATGCTGATGACCGACGTCGGCAACTGGATCGGCGTGACCAAGGACGACATCGAGTCCGTCCGCTCCGATGCCGAGATGAGCGGCTTCGGCAAGGTCATCGACCGGAACACGATCCTGCTCGGCTGGTCGGCCAACGACGCGGCCGACCCCAACGCCCAGCCGGCCGAGGGCCAGGCCGGCCGCAGCGACCCCGCGATGTCCGCTACCGCGCGGGCGCTGCAGAACATCTACGAGCAGCGCGAGAACGAGCAGAACTACTCGATCAAGCAGTTCGTGAACCCGAACGAGACCCAGGGCATCCCGGGCCGGTTCATCGGACCCGCCTCCGACACCAACCCGCCGCAGTGATAAGCTGATCCTTCACCGGTCCCCTCGCGTGGAGGGGACCGGCTTTGAAAGCACCGACGGTGCGGTGACAGCAGCCTCCATCCGGGAGGCTCCGTCTTGAAAGGGAAGCCGGTGAGAATCCGGCGCGGCCCCCGCCACTGTAACCGGGTACGAAACCGGAAGACGCCACTGCACGGGTGGATCGCCAAGCGCGGTTGCCCCTGTGGGAAGGCCCGGGAGTAGGACGATCCGGAAGCCAGGAGACCTGCCGGCCCGTCCGATGCCTCCCGCGGGGTGCGGGTGAGGGCCGGTCCGCGTCTCGCGCGCTCCTTCCCCGCCCCACCTCCGACGGTGGGGCGTCGTGTTTCCGAGAGGAGCACGTCCCAATGCGTACCATCTTGCTGATCGCCGGGATCCTCGGGGGCGGCATCCCGGCCCTGGCCGCCGCCGATGCTGCCAGTTCCCCGATCACCCCCGCAGTTCCCCAGTTCGAAGAGACCGTCGTGGTCAGCGCCTCCCTCGACTCCGAGGAGCGCGCGGACGTCCCGGCCACCGTGACCGTCATCGGCCGCGAAGAGCTGGAAGCCCGCCAGGCCGATACGCTCTCCGAGGCCATCTCCACCGTCCCGGGCCTTTCCATCCCGCAGGCCGGCTCGCCCGGCCAGCAGACCTCGCTCTTCGTCCGCGGCGCCGAGTCCGAGCAGACGCTCCTGCTCTGGAACGGCATCCCGCTCAACGATCCCTACTTCGGCGCGGTCAACTGGCAGTTCGTGTCGACCGACGGCGTCGAGCGCATCGAGGTCGCCCGGGGTCCGTTCAGCGCCCTTTACGGCAGCAGCGCCATGGGCGGCGTGGTGCAGGTCTTCACCGGCTCGCGCCAGGGCGGAACGCTGACCCTCGAAGGGGGCGAGAACGGCTACTACCGCGGAGGTGTCGCCGCGGGCACCGACGTGGGCCGGCTGCGCCTCGACGTCACCGGCCATCTGCGCAGAGGCGACGGCGAGCTGCCCAACGACTTCTTCGACAGCGAGGAGATGCTGGCCCGCGGCCTGTGGACGGTCCGCCCGGGCATGAGCGTGGGGCTTCTCGCCCGCGTCAACGACTCCGAGACGGGCATCCCGCTGGTCAGCGGCCAGCCGAACCTCCAGGGCGGCATCACCTGGGAGGAGCGCGAGCTGGCCATCCCCTTCGTCGCGGATCTCGGAACCTGGGAGGTCGAAGCCCAGCTCGCCCAGACCCGCTTCGACTCGTCCTACCGCGATCCGGACGACCCGTTCGGCTTCACCGCCTCGGACACCGAGTCCGAGGGTCTGCGCGGCCGGGCCGTGGCCACCTGGAGGAAGAACGAGAACCTCTGGATCGCCTTCGGCAGCGAGGCGGAGCGGCTGGACGTGACCAACACCTCGACCTTCGGCACCAACCTCGACGGCGCGCACCAGCGCACCTGGGCGGTTTTCGGCCAAGGAAGCTGGGGCCATGGTCCGATCCGGCTCGATCTCGGCCTGCGCCGGGACGACAACGACGTCTACGGCTCCGAGACCAGCCTGCGCACCGGCCTTGTCCTGGACGCGGGAGCGGGCGTTCGCCTGCGCGCCAGCTATGGCGAGGCCTTCCGGGCGCCGTCGCTGGGCGAGCTGTACTTCCCCTTCTCGGGCAACCCCGGCCTCCAACCCGAGACCGGCGAGAGCTGGGAGCTGGGGATCGAGCGCGAGGCGGGCGGCCTGCGCCTCTCGCTGACCGGCTTCGAGAACCGGCAGAGCAACCTGATCGACTACGACTTCGTCTCCAACCGCAACCTGAACGTGGACCGCGCCCGCACCCGGGGGATCGAAGGCGAGCTCAGTATCGCCGGCATGGGCCGAGGGATCTTCGACGCCCGCTGGAACGGCACCTGGATGGAGACCGAGGACCGGAGCACCGGCCTGGAGCTGCTGCGGCGTCCGGAGTGGGGCTCGAACCTGGTGCTGACCGTCCGGCCAGGGGATTGGACCTTCAACGTGGAGGGCCGCTACGTGGGCGAGCGGGCGGACGTCGACCCGATCAGCTTCGGGCGCGCCGAAAACCAGGACTACCTGCGGGTGGACCTGGCGGCGCGCTGGAAGGTGCTGACCTGGCTCGCGCCCTACGCCCGTCTCCAGAACATCGCGGATGAGGAGTACCAGGAAGTGCTCGGATATCCGGCTCCGGGCCGGACGTTGATTGGCGGAGTAGCGTTCGAGTGGAATTGAAGCCGCGGAGGGCAGGGATCGGAGTGGACGTTGCCAACGTTGCCTCTTGGTGTAGGGGCGCAGCATGCTG
>JANOCF010000526.1:0-1780 GCA_031412055.1 Holophagales bacterium
CTGGCCGAGCACCCGGCCGCGGATCTCGCGCCGGCGGTCCGGCTCCAGGGTCAGATCGAGCCGGTTCTCCCCGGGCATCACTTCCAGGAAACCGCTGGCGAACTCATAGTCCGGATGAGTGGCCTCGATGCCCCGCTCCCCCGGCTCGACCCCCTCCAGGCGGTAGAGGCCGTCTCCGCCCGTCATGGCCGTGGGGCTTCCCCGCTCGCCATAGGTCCGCACCTCGGCCCCGGCCATGGGCGTGCCCTCGGGAGAGAGCACCCGTCCGGCGACCGCGGCTCCAGGGGAGAGGACGATCTCCAGCCCGTCCAGGCTTTCGCCGGCCAGGACCTGCCGGCGCTCGCTCTCGGCGGAGAGCCAGCCGCCGGCACCGGCCCGCACCGTCCACCAGCCGGGCGGCAGCGGCTCCAGGGTGAAGCGGCCCTGCTCGTCGGTCCGGGTGGAGCCGCCGCCCAGGCGGCAGGGGCGGACGCTCGGCGCCCGGTCCGGGGTCTCTCCGGAGAGCCAGGACACGAGCTGGGCTCCCGGTACCGGCGAGCCCGCGGGATCGACGACCCGTCCGGCGATGCGCGCCGCGGGCTCCAGGACCGCTTCCACGGTCTCGCTGGAGACTTCGCGCACGATCACGGAAGCCGGGAGGTAGCCGGGCCGGCAGATGTCCAGGCTGACGCTGTCGCCCGGCGGGAGGTCCGGGATGTCGAACTCCCCTTCCGGTCCGGTCGTGGCGGCCGGACCCTTGCGGTAGTAGGCGATCCAGTCCTGGTCCTGGCGGCGGGGCACGACCCAGACCTCGGCGTCGGGGAGCGGCCGGCCCTCGGGATCGCCGACCCGGCCGGCCAGCGCGGTTCCCCTCTCGACCGCGAAGCGTCCGAGGTCGGCCTGCTCGTCTCCTTCGGGAATTTCGAGGCCGGCGCGCTGGAGGGGAGAGTAGCCTCGCGCTTCGACCCGGAGGTCGAAGCGTCCGGCGGGCACGTGGGGCAGCTCGAAGCGCCCGTCCTCGCCGGTGACGGCGCGGTAGAGACCGTCCTCGGCCGGCGAGGGGGCGGAGCCCGCGGTGGAGCGTCCCGAGCGGCTGCGGGTCAGCCCGACGCGGGCGTTGCTCACCGGCCGGTCCCGTCCGTCCACGACGCGTCCGGCAACGGTCCGGCCCCGTTTCAGGACCAGCTTCAGGGGAGGCGGCGCGCCGGAGCGGGGGACCGAAACGGCCGCGAGAGTGGGGGCGAGCCCTGGACCCGACGCGACAAGATCGTAGCTCGCCCCGGCCTGCACGCCTGGAATGCGGAAGGCTCCCGACGGCGAGGTGCGGGCGCGGTGGGTGTCCTCCCGGGCCGCCCATGCGTCCGCCGCGTCGCGGCGGAAGAGGAGGATCTCCGCTCCCGGCAGGGGCGCTCCCGTCCCGTCCACCACGGTGCCGTTGACGGTCGGGGAGCGGAGCAGGGCGAAGATGGGCGGCGGACCTCCGGGCTTCCAGGAGAGGGAGACGGGGAGGTAGCCCTGGGTGGCGGCCCGCAGCCCGGTCTCTCCCGCTTCCAGGTGGAATCGGCCCTGCCGGTCGGTCCGCACCGCCTGGCCAGGATCGTCCTCCGGCCAGACCCAGGCGCCCGGGAGAGGACGGCTCCCCGCCCGCTCCACGACCCGTCCGGCGATCCGGACCGGCGGGCGTTTCGGGGCGATGGGCAGAGGGCTTTGGGGAGTCCGCCAGCCTCCGCGCCCGAGTCCGGGGAAGCGGTCTCTTCCGCCGGCTCCGGTCTCCAGCGGGAGGAGGCCGGTGTCCTCCAGG
>JANOCF010000527.1:0-3836 GCA_031412055.1 Holophagales bacterium
GATCCAAGGCGGCCGCGACGTCTCGACTTCGAAAAGGAAATCCTTCCGGATCTCCTGCGGGTGCTCCGCAAGCAGATCGAGGTGCTCGAATCGACGGCGGGGGCTTTCCAGGACGGACAGGCGCTGGTGCCGCTTCCGACCGACGAGGCACTGGCCCAGATGCGGCGGAGGGAGATCTCTCTCACCCGCGAGGCGTACTTGATCGGCCTCTACCAGCGGGCACTCGTCGCGGCCGAGGACCTGGCCTCCGACCTGCGCACGGGGATCGAAGGCGATACCTTGAAGAACGTCCACAAGATCCAGCTCAGCTCCCTGGAGCTCAACCTCATCCAAGCGGGCATCCAGAGGCTGCGCGGGTGAACGGACCGCTGCGCAAAGGCGGCCGCCTGTCACTGGCCGAATGAGCTTCTTCAGCCAGCGGATGAGTTGGTTTTCCCAGTGGTGAGTTCATTCAGCCGCCCAATGGACTCACCGCTGGCCCAATGAACTCATTCAGCCAGCGGATGAGGTCATTTTCCCAGTGGTGAGTTCATTCAGCCGCCCAATGGACTCACCACTGGCCCAATGAACTCATTCAGCCAGCCGATGAGGTGGTTTTCCCAGTGGTGAGTTCATTCAGCCGCCCGATGGACTCACCACTGGCCGCATGAACTCGTTCAACCAGCGGATGAGGTGATTTTCCCAAGGATGAGCCCGTTCAGCCGCCGGAGGAACCCGTCACCGACAGAATCCAGGGATGCGGCGCCCGGCTCACTTCGCCGGCGGCTGGATCTTCTCGCGCTGGAAGCGCTCCCAGGAGGCGCGGTCCATGGTCTCCACGCCGGTCAGGCGGAACTTGAAGCTCTGCCAGTTGGGGTTGTCCGGCAGGGCGATCTCGATGTCCTCGATGTGACCCTCGGCGTGGTTGGCCCAGAGGAAGCCTCCACGGTTCTGGAGGCCCGGGCCGTCGATCCGGTACTTGCGGCAGAGGACGCCGTTGCGGGTCTCCTCCCCCACGTAGACCACCTCCACCTCGCCCTTGTAGCCGAAGACCGGACCCTCGGCGCCGAAGTTCGGGTCGGCGATGCCGATGGTGAAGCGGCCCTGCGGATCGACCAGGTGCGGCAAGGTCATGCCGAGGCTCGCGAGGTCGAAGTTGTAGATATGCCAGGGGAACCGCCCGATATCCACGGTCTCCGCAGGCTTGCCGAGCACGGGCATCTCTACGCGAACGCGCTTGCCGCCATCCAGGGCGTCGAGCTTGGCTGCGAGCTTCCTCTTGCCGTCCGCGAAGACCTGCCAGGACTCGACGTGGCGGACCGAGAAGACGGCCCAGTCCATGTCCGCGATCACCAGGCCGGCCGGCTCCTCGCCCGGATGGAACTTGTAGGACTCGATCCGGTGCCTCGCCTTCAAGAGGATGGAGACGTGCTCGGGATTCGTCCCGTCCAGGTTGCTCTTGAGGTAGTGGTAGACGCGGCCCAGGGGCACGCGGTCCGGCTGGTAACGAAAGCCTTGAAACGCCTCTACCGGGACTCGTGGGGGACGCGGAGCAAGCAAGCCAGGCTGGGCCTGGGCCGGCAGGGTGGTCAGGGCGTTCAGGGCCGAAAGCACCAGAACGATTGCGAACGCCAGTCTTCTCATCCCAAGACTCTACTCTTCTTCCTGGGCAACTCCCTCCAGGACGCGCTCCAGCTCCCGGGCCAGGCCCTGCACGTAGGGCTCGGCCAGGATGGTGAGGTGCTGCCCGGGGACCGGGCGGACGTCCACCGGCCCCTGGACCACGCGGCTCCAGCCGAAGTCGGGCTCGGCCAGCGGTCCCCCGACTCCCTCCGCCCCCTCCGGTACCGCGGGCATGTCCGCCGCCCGGAAGAGGGTCATGCCGCCCGGGTACGGCTGCGGCTGGTAGCTGCCCGCCGCCGCCGCGTTCGCCTTGTAGACGCGGAGGATGCGTCCGAGCTGCTCGACGCCCGCGCCGGGCGGCAGGAAGTCGGCCCCGCGCAGGCGCTCCACCAGGCACGCGAGCTGGGCGTCGGGCTCGAGCTCCTCCAGGGCCTCGCGGGTGAGACCGAGGCTCTTGCCCCACAGACCCTCCACGTAGGCCGCCATGTCGAGGAGAAAATCGATGTCGCGATGGAAGCCGGCGGCTTCCGCGGTGAGGTCGGGGACGCTGTCGAGCACACCGAGAAGGGCCACGTCCTCTCCCTGCTCGCGGAGTTGGCTGGCCATCTCGAAGGCGACGACGCCGCCCAGCGACCAGCCGGCGATCCGGTACGGGCCTTCGGGCTGCGCCTTTTTCATCTCCTGGATGAAGTGGGCCGCCATGTCCTCGACACGGTGCAGCGGATCGTCTCCTCCTGCCAACCCTCGTGACTGGAAGCCGTAGAACGGCTGGTCCGCGCCCAGGTGGCGGGCCAGGGCGGCAAAGCAGAGGACGTCTCCGCCCGCGGGATGGACGCAGAAGAGCGGCGGCCGGGAACCTCCGGGCTGGATCGGCACCAGGGAGGAGGGTGCCTCGGACGATCCCTCCCGCAGGCGGGCCGCCATCTCCTCGACGGTGCCGCCCTGGAACAGGATCGACAGCGGCAGCTCGCGGCCGAAGCGCTGCTGGACCTGGGCCATCAGGCGGACGGCGAGCAGCGAGTGGCCTCCCACCTCGAAGAAGTTGTCACGCACGCTCACCGAGGGGACTCCCAGGACCTCGCGCCAGATCCGGACCAGCTCCAGCTCGAAGAGGTCGCGCGGCTCGACGCGGTCCCCGGCCTCGGGCTCGTCCGTCGTGTCCAGACGGAGCAGGGCGTCGCGGTCCAGCTTGTCCGTGGGCGTGCGCGGCAGGGCCTCCAGAAAGGCGAAGGTCGACGGCACCATGTAGTCGGGCAGGCGGCTGCGCAGGTGCTCCCGCAGGTCCTGCGAGGCCAGGGGCGGCAGATCCTCTTCCCCCTTGTCCGGGGGCGCGGCCACGACGTAGGCGGACAGGCGCTTGCCGCCTTGCCGGTCCTCCCGCACCAGGACCGCGTACTCCCGCAGGCGCGGATGGCTGCCCAGCGCCCCCTCGATCTCGCCCAGCTCGATGCGCAGGCCGCGCACCTTGACCTGCCGGTCGATGCGGCCGAGGAACTCCAGGTGCCCCTCGGGGGTCCAGCGCGCCAGGTCGCCGGTCCGGTAGAGGCGCCCGCCCTTGGCTTCAGGGCCAGCGTCCGTGCCCGAGAAGGGATCGGGAGCGAAGCGCTCGGCCGTCAGCTCGGGTCGGTTCAGGTAGCCGCGGGCCAGGCCCACGCCGCCGATCCACAGGGCTCCCGGCACTCCCGCGGGTACGGGCTGGCCGTGGAAGTCCAGCAAGTAGGCGCGGGCGCCTCCTACGGCCCGGCCGATGGGCGGCTCCTTGCGGTAGGTCCCCCGGCAGTCGTGAACCGTGGTGTAGATCGTGGTCTCGGTTGGACCGTAGCAGTTGAGGAGACGGTCCAGCGGGCCGTCCGGCGGCGCCCAGCGGCTCGCCAGCTCGCCGGGGCAGCTCTCGCCGCCGACGCTGATGACTCTCAGGGTAGGGACGTTCTCCGGCGGCAGGTTGGTCAGGACCGAGGGGGTGATGATGGCGGCGGTGATCCCGTCGCGGCGGATCATGTCGGCCAGCGCTTCGCCCGAGAGGAGGGTCTCCTGGCCGGCCACGCAGAGGATCGCGCCGCTCGACAAAGCCGTCCACGTCTCCAGTACCGAAGCGTCGAAGCTGAAGGAGACGGACTGCAGGAGCCGGCTCTCCGGACCGGCCCCGGTGTGCTCCACCGCCCGCCGGATGAGGTTGACCGCGGAGCGGTGACGCACCGTCACGCCGTTCGGACGTCCGGTCGAGCCCGAGGTGT
>JANOCF010000528.1:0-6464 GCA_031412055.1 Holophagales bacterium
GTCACCCGCCGTATAGACGGCTGCGATCGACAGGCAGCCCCGCTGATCGAAGAGCGCCACGTCCCGCGCCAGCCCTTCAGCCACCTCCCCGGGATCGACCCCCTTCCCCACCACAGCGAGGCTCGTCTTCGGGCCGTACTCGACCACCTTGCCCGGAGCCCTGCGCCGGAGGTCGGCCAGCGCCGGCTCGTCGCCGTACGCAATCACGGTCGTGGCCCTGTCCAGAATGGGCGCCTCAAGCCGCGCATCCCCTCCGCGCCAGGTAGCGGCGGCAACGGCTCCCGCGAGCCGGGGCTCCCGCCGGACCAGGGCATCCAGGAAGGCGGGAACGAAGAGCGGCTCCGCCGAGGGCGACTTGAGCAGGATCGGCCGCCGCAACGCGAGCGCGGGCCAGAGCGGCTGGACCGCGAGCGCGGGCAGGTTGGAAGCGAGGATGACCAGCACCGGTCCTCCTCCGTGCGGCAAGCCGTCCGCCTCGGCCAGGAGCGCGCCGGCCGGACCGCTCCGGACCCCGCCGAGCACGGCTTCCAGGGCTACGGCGAGCCCTTCCGGCGACAGGCGGGAGGAACGCGCCAGCCCTGGATCGAGCGCGCGCCGCTCGGACGAGCCGGGATCGAGAAAGGCCTCGACCGTGTCTCCCCAGGCAGCCAGGAGGTCCGCGGAAGGAATCGACCGCAACGTCTCCTCGGCGGCTTGCAACTCCTCCATCACGGCGCCCATTATGATCGGATCATGAAGGCTACGGTCAGCCACTTCGAGATCCCCGCCCGCGACCAGGAGCGCGCCGCCCGCTTCTACCGGGAGGTCTTCGGCTGGACGGTCGAGCTGCTCCCCTGGGAAGGACATCCTTACTACAAGGTCCGCGGGGTCGCAGACGCCGGCGGGCAATCGCTGGGCGGCGGGATCGTCCCCATGGGCGAGGGCTGCGAGCATCCCCTGCTCGTGATCCATGTCGACGGAGAGCTGGCGGACTGGATCCGGAGGATCGTGGAAGCGGGAGGGACGATCGAGCAGCCGCCCACGCGGGTCGGAGACTTCGGACGGTTCGCGAGGTTCCGGGACCCGGAGGGGAACCTGCTGGGGCTGTGGCTACCCTCGTAGCTCCTCAACCACCAGAGAGCATCCCCGCAGCTCCGCCCCCACCGCCCGGCCGAGCAGGCGGAATCCGTCCCCGTCCGCGACGCCCAGGTCCTCGGTGAGCACGTGCACCGCCGAGCCCAGGTTGGCGAGGTCGAAGACGGCGATCAGGCCGGGCGTGCCGGACGGTGCCTCCTCCAGCGTGACGGGATCGAGGATGCGCACCCGCGTCCAGGGGGAGGCCACGAAGAGGTCCGGATCGCCTCCGAGGAGCGCGCGGGTGTAGAACTGGCTGGTCAGCTCGCTCATGCCGTACTCCCGGATCACCGCGCCGGGCGCCACGCCGTGCCATGCGCCGTCGCGGTCCAGCAGCTCCTCGCGGGTCAGCTCCTGCGTCCGCCCCTTGAAGCCGCCGGTCTCGAACACCGCGCTGCCCGGAGGGAGTCGGAAACGCAGTCCCTGGCGCTCCAGCCCGTCCAGCCACTGGGCCAGGGCGAAGGCCGTGGCCAGGACGAGCACGGGCCGGCCGGTCCGCTGCCGGGCCCCGGCCCAGGAGCGAGCGCGGGCCACCTCTACGCCGCGGGACCCGAAGGCGGTGGCGCTCTCGGGAGATCCCCAGCGGGACAGGACGTGGCCGATCATGAACGAGAGGCTGGAGTCGGGGAGCTGCTCGCGGGTCGGGACCAGCGACAGCATGGGCACCGGGCTCCCGCTTGGCAAGCAATACCGCGGGAACGAGGCGTCGATCGTCAGCCGGTAGAGGTCCGGGTATGGGTGATGATGAATGCTTCGAGCGGCCTCCCCCACGGTCTCCGCGGTCGTGCCGCTGCTGCGGAAGATCTCGCGCGCGGGCTCGGCCGCGAGCGTCAGGCTCTTGAAGGCGGCGGTGGGCACGGGCGGGATGCGCCGCCAGTCCGCGATCGAGCCGGGGGTGATCCCGCGCCCCTCGCACAGCCGGCGATAGGGCTCGATGCGCTCGAACTGGAACGCGAAAACCTCCAGGGCCAGCTCGTCGAAGGACGCGCTCCCGGGCTCTTGAATGGACTTGGAGACGCGGTCGAGGATCACGGCCGGGATTCTGTCATGGCAGGCGAGGTTCTGGTAAAGTACCCTGACTGCAGCCCTATCCGGGAGATGAACATGGCCGAGTTCCCCTACGCGAAGAAAATCGAAGTCGACAAGCCGCCGCGCCCCAAGCCGCCGAAGCAGCTTGCCGTCATCGATCAGACCGGCTGCACCGGCTGCGAGGCCTGCATCACCTTCTGCCCGGTCGACTGCATCGAGATCGTCCCCGGTCCCGAGTACCGCGACTTCATGAAGCTGGTCGAGGTCGACTACGAGCGCTGCATCGGCTGCCAGCTCTGCGCCCGCTACTGCCCCTGGGAGACCATCAACATGTGGGGCTACGAGGAAGGGATCGCCATCGCGCCGAGCCACACCGTGCGCTCCCTGATCTACGACTTCGAGCCCGAGCAGATGCACGAAGCGGCGGAGAGCCGCCGCGTCAGCGACACCGACGCCGCCTCCGCCTAAAAAAGGCCCGGCGTGGACTCCGGCTGGGACGCCCTGGCCCGCGTGGCCGCGGGCGATACCGACGCCTTTACCCATCTCGTCGAAAGCCATCAGGAGCGCCTGCTCCGCCTGTGCGAGCGCCTGCTCGGCGACCCCGAGGAGGCCCGCGACGCCACCCAGGACGTTTTCCTCAAGGTCTACCGCAAGGCCGGCGAGGTCCGCCCCCAGGGGCAGATCTACACCTGGCTCTACCGAATCGCCGTCAATCACTGCCTGAACCGGCTGCGCCGCCGCCGGCTGATCCGGTTCCTCCGCTTTGAGACAAATCCGGAGGAGCCGGACGCGCCGTCCTTCGATCCACCCGACACCGGCCCCGACCCTGCCGCCGCCCTGGAGACGAGACAGCGCTGGCAGGCGACGCGGAAGGTCATCGCGAAGCTTCCGGACAACCAGAGAGCGGTCCTGATCCTGGCCCGGTTCGAGGGTTTATCCTACCGGCAGATTGCCGAGGTCCTGGGCATCACGGAGGGCGCGGTGGAGAGCCGTCTCTTTCGGGCCATGCGCAGGATCGAGGCAGTCGACGCGCGGGAGGGTGCGCAGGAAAAGGGCGCCTCGCGGGTTCCAGGGACAGAGGGGAAGAGATGAAGAGCAGGAGAGAGCTCGATCTGATGCGCCTCCTCCACGGCGAGCTGCCAGAGGAGCAGGCGCGCGAGCTGCGCGAGCGCATGGAGCGCGACCCCGGGTTGGCCGAGGAGTTCCGGCGCCTCCAGCGCGGATGGGAGAGCCTCTCCCTGCCGCCCGCCTCGCCTGTGCCGCCCGGCTTCGCGCAGAGAGTCGCGGGCCAGGCGAGCGCGGGGCTGGCCTGGGGTCCGGCTCCGGGATGGGTACGGGCTGCGGCTGCGGCTGCCCTGGTGGCTGGAGCTGCCCTGGGGGTGGGGATTGCCGGGAGCTTTCCCATTGCCACGGAGACTCGTGCAATCCCGGCGGAGGAGACGCTTTCCGCGATCGACGACAGCCTGGCCGAGAGCTACTGGTCGGCCCTGGACGACCTGGCGGACGAGCGATGAAGCGCTGGTGGATCGTGATCGCCTTGCTGCTCTCGGTCGGCGTGAACGTCGGCATCCTGGCGACCCTGGCGACCCGGAAGCTGGCGAGCAGCCCTCCGCCATCAGCGGACGGTCCTGCGCCTCCCCCACTGCGGGAGGAGGCGCGGGAGGAGGAAGGTGGTTCCTTCCCCCGGGTCCACCGGCTGGCTGACCGCCTGGGCCTGGAAGGCGAGCAGCGTCGCCGTTTCGTGACATCCAGCAGAGCTTCCGTGAAGAGACGGTCCGCATCCGGATGCACCTCGCCGGGACCCAGCGCGAGGTGCGCCGGGAGCTGACGGCTCCCGAGCCCGACCGGCAGCGGATCGACGAGCTGCTGAAGGAGGCGTCGCGCGACTTCCTGGTCCTGGAGCAGGCCCTGGCCAGGAACGTGGTCTCCACCCGCGAGATCCTGACCCCCGAGCAGGAGCGGGAGTATCTGGACATCGTCTCCCGGATGCGCCCACCGGAGCCGGGCCGCTTCGGCCCTCCCCGGCAACTGCCCGGGCGCGGACCCGGACGCTTCCCCAGGAGAGAGCGCTTCTAGCGCCCACAAAAAAAGAACCCCGCTCTTGCGGGGTTTCGGAGGAGGGAGGTTTGGAGAGGAGATTGTCTGTCTTGTCTCTGCCGTCTCCATCCATATATACGGAAGACCCTCCGCCAGTGTTTAGGGTGCGATAGGCTTCGGGCATGAACGTGGCCACCTGGAACGTGAACTCGGTACGCTCGCGGCTGGACCGCGTGCTTGGCTGGACGGCCCGCGTCCTGCCGGACGTGCTCTGCATGCAGGAGACGAAGACCACGGACGACCTCTTCCCGGTCGCGGCCTTCGAGGAGCTCGGCTACCACGTGGAGCTGTTCGGGCAGAAGACGTACAACGGGGTCGCCATCCTCTCGAAAAAGCCGCTCAAGGACGTGGTCCGCGGCCTGCCCGATGCGCCCGGCACGGAGCCCGACGTTCAGAGCCGGCTCATCGCCGGCACCGTCGGAGGCGTGCGGATCGTCAACGTCTACGTGCCCAACGGCCAGTCGCCCGACAGCGACAAGTTCATCTACAAGCTGAACTGGCTCGTCCGCCTGCGCAACTTCCTGGAGGCGACAGCCTCGCCCGAGGACCCTCTCCTGCTGCTGGGCGACTTCAACATCGCCCCGGACGACCGCGATGTCCACGACCCGGCGCGCTGGCGGGGCAAGATCCACTTCCATCCCCGGGAGCACGAGGCGCTGGAGTACCTGATGGAGTGGGGCTTTTCCGACCTCCTGCGCAAGTATCACGAGGAGGGCGGACTCTTCACCTGGTGGGACTACCGGATGCTGGCCTTCCCCAAGAACCACGGCCTGCGGATCGACCTGATCCTGGGGACGAAGACGATGCAGCAGCGCTGCAAGGCGGTGACTCTCTACCGCGACGAGCGCAAGGGGGAGCACCCGTCCGACCACATCCCGGTGGTAGCGGAGTTCAAGGCCCGCTAGGTCCCGCCGGCCATCCAGCGCACCGACTCCCATCCCGGGGAGGCGTGGGCGTTGAACAGCCGGATCACCGGGTGCGCGCCCCAGTCGAGGACCGTGACCGTGGCGGGGTCGAGAAACATGCGGCGGGCCGTGGCCAGGGGCGCGCCCAGACCGGCGCAGAGCAGCGCCTTGATCGGCCCCACGTGGCTGACCAGGGCGATCAACCCGCCGGAGTGCTCGCGGGCGAGGTCTTCGACCAGCGAGAGCACCCGCTCCTGGACCGACGCCAGCGACTCGCCGCCCGGCGGGGCTAGTCCCAGGTCGGCCTCCCAGCCCAGCAGCCGGTCCCGGTCGCGTTCCAGCACCTCGGGGCGCGTCAGCCCCTCCCACTCCCCGAAGTCCTGCTCGCGCAGCCGGGGCTCCAGCCGTAGGTCCACCTGCCGAGCCTCGGCGAGGCGCCGGCCCGTCTCCCGGGCGCGGCGAAGCGGGCTGGAGTAGACGGCCGCGAGCGGCACGGGAGCCAGCCACGACGCGAGCCGGTCCGCCTGCTCTACTCCGGTGGGAGAGAGCGGCTCGTCGAGCGTGCCGAGATAGCGCATCTCCCGGTTGGAGGGGGTCTCGCCGTGACGGGCCAGGAAGAGGCGGAGGACCGGCGGTCTCATCGCGCGGGAATCAACTCGCCGCAGCCACCTCGAAGGGAGGCTCTTCGACGGCGGTATCGGCGGTATCGGCGGTATCGGAGGGGACAGGCGCGGTGAAGGGGCCGTTCAGCTTGTCCTTGACGGCCCGGTACTTCTCGTCCAGCACCTCGAACACGCCGGAGATCTGCTCCAGGCGCTGGTCGATGTCCACGGTCCAGTGCTCGTTGCGGACCGGCTCCAGCTTGACGCCGTTGAGCCGGTAGGAGAGCGCGTCGAACCGCATCAGCACCGGGCCGACGTGGATCTTGGCCGAGAGGATCTCGGCCCCCTCCTCCAGAAAGCGGAACAGGTCGTGGAGCACGGACCCGGTCAGGGAGACCTTGGCTTCGCGGGTGGCGAGCCGGACGCTTCCGGTCTCCGGCTCCACCATCACCTCCGGATCCTCCAGCAGCGCGCGCACGAACCGGCAGCCGAGCACCGACTCCCCGGGCTCCTTGGGGATGACGATGTCGCTCATCTCGTCGGCCTCGGGCGCCTCGTCCAGCCAGGGGGTCTTGAAATCGGCTTCGACCCCGGTCTGCCGCAGCAGGGTGAGGACGGTGCCCAGGTGAGCCTTGGCCGTGCTGGCCACGTAGAGCAGGGAGCCGTCGATGCAGCCCTCCAGGATGCTGGTGCGCGGCGCCTGGTTGAGGCAGAGCTC
>JANOCF010000529.1:0-3684 GCA_031412055.1 Holophagales bacterium
CAGGTCAAGGTCCGCGGGTTCCGGATCGAGCCCGGGGAGATCGAGTCGGTGCTGTCGCGCTGCCCCGGAGTGGGAGAGTGCGCGGTGATCGCCCGGCAGGCCCCCCAGGAATCGGAAGGCAAGATCCTGCTGGCCTTCGCCACGAAGTCCGGGGAGCAGACGCCCGACGTGCGCTCGTACCTGCGCGAGCGCCTGCCGGACTACATGGTGCCCTCCCGGGTGGCCTTCCTGGATGCCCTGCCCCGGACCTCCAGCGGCAAGGTGGACCGGCGAGCCCTGCAGTCGATCCCAGTCGGGCGCGAGGAGGTGGCGGAGCGCCCCATGGACGTGCCGCGGACGCCGGTCCAGGAGATCGTGGCGGGCATCTGGATGGAGGTGCTGGCGGTGGAGCGGGTCGGTCTGAGCGAGAGCTTCTTCAACCTGGGCGGCCACTCCCTGCTCGCGAGCCGGGCACTCGCCCGGCTGCGCTCCGCCTTCGGGATCGACTTGCCGCTGCGCGACTTCTTCCTCGATCCCACGGTCGAGGGCGTGGCCCGCCGGATCGAGGAGGGGCGCCGGACGGACGGCACCGTAGAGCTGCCGCCCATCCCCAGGGCTCGCCGCGACCGGCCCATCCCCCTGTCCTTCGCCCAGGAGAGGCTCTGGCTCGTCGACCAGCTCCAGCCGGGCAACACGGCCTACAACTCGTTCCTCCCCGTGTCCCTCGCCGGCGGCCCGCTGGACGGGAAGGCGCTGGAGGCGGCCCTGGGGGAGATCGTCCGCCGCCACGAGGCTCTGCGGACGCGCCTCGTGGCGGGCACGGCCGGCCCGGAGCAGGTGGTCGACCCGGCGTCCTCCTTCCGCCTGCCGAGGATCGAGCTTTCGGGCCTCCCCGCCGAAGCGAGGTCCCGCGAGCGGTTGCGCCTCGTGAGGGAGGAGGCCTACCGGCCGTTCGACCTGGCGCGCGGACCGCTCTTCCGGGCTGCCCTGGTTCTCCTGGGCGAAGGCGCGTACGACCTTCTCCTCAACTTCCATCACATCGTCTGCGACGGCTGGTCGCTGACCGAGGTGCTGACCACCGAGTTGGGCGCCCTCTACCGTGCCTTCCGCGAGGGTCGGCCATCGCCCTTGTCCGAGCTGCCCGTCCAGGTCCCCGACTTCGCCGTCTGGCAGCGGGAGTGGCTTGAGCGGGGAGCGCTGGAGGATCAGCTCGGCTGGTGGCGGGAGCAGCTTGGCGGCGCGCCGCCGGTCCTGGACCTTCCCTACGACCGGCCGAGGCCGGCAACCCTCAGCTCCCACGGGACCGTGGAGATGATGACCCTCCCGCCCAACCTCGGAGAGGACCTCGCGGCTCTCGGGCGCCGGCACGGAGCGACCCTGTTCATGACCCTCCTGGCGGCGATCCAGGCCCTGCTCCAGCGCTACTCCCACCAGGATCGCATCGCCGTGGGCACCGCCGCCGGCAACCGCTACCGCCATGAGACCGAGGGGCTGATCGGGCTCTTCCTCAATACCCTGGTCCTCCAGACCGACCTCTCGGGCGACCCCTCCTTTCAGGGACTCCTCGAACGGGTGCGGGAGGTGACGCTCGACGCCTTTGACCACCAGGACCTCCCTTTCGAACGCCTGGTTGCGGCGATCCAGGGCTCTCGCGATGCCGGGCGGGGTGGGAGGAGCGCGCTGTTCCAGGTCCTCTTCCTCCTCCAGAACATGCGGATGACCCCCCTGGACCTGCCGGGGCTCGCCGCCGGGCTCGTCGACTATCCCGTGGAGCGGGTGCAGTTCGATCTCGCCTTTACCGCTTTCGAGATGGACGGCGGGATGATCCTCGCCGTCCCCTACAGCACCGACCTCTTCGACCGGCCCACGATCCAGCGCCTCCTGGGCCATGCCCGGCGGCTGCTGGAGCACGTGGCGAAGAGCCCGCAGAGGCCCCTCTCGGAGGCGCCGCTGCTCTCCGAGGCGGAACGGCATCAGCTCCTGGTGGAGTGGCCGCGCCCCGAGGTCCTTCTCGATCCGATCGGCCGGACGGTCCCCATCGGCGTAGCCGGCGAGCTGGTGTCCCAGGATGGAGAGCAGGACGGGGAGCGCTCGGGGCAGCGTTTCCGTTGGCGTCCGGACGGTTCGCTGCGCGAGGTTCAGGCGGCCGGGGAGGTGGCGTCCGCACAGGGCGAGGCCCTCGATGCCCGGCTGGACCGCCGCCAGCAGCAGGTTGCGGATCGCATGGACCGGCTCTCGCCCGAGCGGCGATCCCTGCTCCGCAAGTGGGTGAAGAAGTCCTAGAAGAGCCTTTACTATCCGTTACAATCAACGCATGAGCATGGCGCGGCGCACCCTCGGCTGTTGGCTCCTCTCCGTCTTCCTGGAGCGCGGATGCGACCCGGCCACGGCCCGGATCCCACGGCTGGTGCGCAGCGTCCGGCCGCTGAGCCAGCGGGAGATGGCCGAGCTCAACCCTCTCGCCGGGTCGCTCCTGTCCTTGACGAACCTGCGGCGGTTCCCGCGGCCCCGCCGGGCGCGTCCTTGACACCCCCCGGCCCGGGCCATACGCTTTCGCCTGCCGAAACTTCACCCCCTCCCAGCCGTAGGAGCGACCATGGGCCTCAAAGAAGTCCTCAGCAAGATGAAGATCGTTGAGATGGAGCCCGATGAGATGGCTCCGCCGACGCCCGCGGCTCCGGCCCGGCCCTCGGGGCCCGGTCAGACCTCCCGCCTGGGCCAGCCTACCGATATCCGCGAGCTCCTGGGATCCCTGGCTCCGCCTCCCGAGATCGATGAGAAGATCCTCGCCGCCGAGTCCGCGAAGGCCGGGGAGGCCGCTGGATCCGAGGGCGTCGACGGGGAGGAGGGTGATGCCGGTCCCGGCATTCCCGACTTTCCGGCCATCTACAAGTCCGCGGGCATCCAGGACCCGGCTCACGGCTACACGGCCCACAAGATGCTCGAGATCCTCTCGTCCGCCGGGCTCTCCAGCCTCGATTCCAAGGCCAAGGCCGCAGCCTTGACCGGGTTCCTGAAGATGAACCCCACGGGACCGGTGCCCATCGGCGACATCGTCCAGGACGCGGTACGCCGCGACCAGGCCCTCGACCGCTTCGAGGAGTTCCTGCGCACCAAGCTCAAGTCGCGCACCCAGGAGATCGAGAAGGAGAACGCCCGCCTCCAGGCCGAGATCGACGAGCTCGTCCGGCGCAACCGGGAGAAGATGGACGGCAACCGCCGCACCCTGGAGGCCGAGGAGGCCCGACTCGCGCGCTGGCAGCTCACCAAGAAAGCCGAAGAGCGCAAGCTGTTCGATGCCGTCTCGCCGTTCGTCGAGGCCAACCCCGTCACCACCGGGGAGTCCTCGAAGTCGTCGACCCCCCAGCCCGGACCGGCACCGGCCGGACCGGACACCCAGGAGCCTCAGGCCTAGCAGCCGACGGCAGCTTCCCAGGAGAGAGCCATGTTCGAACGCCTAGCCCGAGTCTTCAAGTCCTGGATCGGCTTCTTCATCTCCTTTGCCGAGGACCCGGAGGTCATGCTCCAGGAGTCCATCGAGGAGATGCGAAACACCCTTCCCAAGCTGAACCAGATCCTCGTCACCACCCGCGCCACCGTGATCCGGCTGGAGCAGGAGCTGGAGGAGCTGGTGCACAAGGAGAGGCAGCTCACGAGCTCCATCCAGGCCGCCCTCAAGGAGGGGAGCCCGGAGGCGCGTCGCAT
>JANOCF010000530.1:0-2990 GCA_031412055.1 Holophagales bacterium
GGCATAGCGGATCTCGGCCTGGGGGTCGACGAAGCGTCGAATCAGCCAGGCGCAGGCGAGACGGTCCACATGCGGGCGAGGCCGCGTCACCCAGCGTCGGCCTCGGTAGTCCCCGCAGGCGACGGTAGGAATCTCTTCCGCGCCGGGCTCGTGGCGCGCCAGCGCCTCCTCCAGCCGCCCCAGAGCCGCACTGACCGCCGCCCTCTCCGGAGCTTGAAAGAAGTCGATCCGGGAGATTTCGGCGAAGCGGCGGCGCAGCGCTCCAGCCGGTCGCGAAAGTCTTCCTCCGCATCGGGGCCATGCTCCCCGCTGAAACCTGCCAGGATTCGCGAAGGAGATCGAGGACGAAGGCGGCGAGGCGCTGGTGCTGCCTATCAAAGCGCTCCAAGGGGCTGCGGAAGGGCGTGTAGTGGAGCTCTTCCGAAACGCCCGGGACGAGGACTACCGCAAGATCACGATCGAAGCGGACGAGATACACTTTCCTCGTTGCGGCTGTTGCACCAGCAAGGAGGTTCATCCTGCAAACTCCGTCTCCCGTCCGAACCCCTTACACCTCTCTCGCTTCTCCGATCTCTTTTCGGGAAGCTCTTTGGGTCTGGACGCTGATCTCCCTCCAGAGCTTCGGTGGGCCGGCGGGTCAGATCTCCGTCATGCACCGCATTCTGGTCGAGGAGAGGCGGTGGGTAAGCGAAGGCCGTTTTCTCCACGCCCTCAACTACTGCATGCTACTGCCCGGACCCGAAGCGCAGCAGCTTGCCATCTATATCGGCTGGTTACTGCATGGGACCCCCGGCGGCCTCGCCGCGGGCATCCTGTTTGTGATCCCCGGGTTCCTGGCCATCCTGGCCCTTTCGATTCTTTATGCCGGATACCAGGGCACGGCGTTCGTCGCCGCGCTGTTCTTCGGTCTGAAGCCCGCGGTGATGGCGATCGTTGTCGAAGCCGTATTCCGCATCGGCCGGCGGGCGCTCAAAACCAACTTCCTCGTGGGGATGGCTGGCGCGGCCTTCATCGCAATCTTCTTCCTGGACATCCCGTTTCCCGTGATTGTCGCCACCGCGGGTCTCTTCGGCTGGCTCGGCGGGCGCTGGCTGCCGGAGCAGTTTCCCGCATCCCAGCCGCACGCGCCCGCCAACTCCCAGGAGGCCTTGGACCTGCCGGTGGTAGATGCCCAGGCCCAACGCGTCCGGCCCTCGCTGGGGCGCTCGCTCCGCGTCCTCGCGATCGGCTTGACGCTGTGGCTCGTCCCGCTGCTCGTGCTGACGGCCGTCTTAGGCCGGGAGAACGTCCTGGTGCAACAAGGGATCTTTTTCAGCAAGGCGGCGGTGGTCACCTTCGGCGGCGCCTACGCGGTGCTCGCGTATGTCGGCCAGCAGGCGGTGGAGACCTATGGGTGGCTCCGGCCGGGCGAGATGCTGGACGGCCTGGGCATGGCCGAGACCACCCCGGGGCCGCTCATCATGGTGCTCCAGTTCGTCGGCTTCATGGGAGCTTACCGCCTGTTTGAAGGGCTCGATCCGATGCTGGCCGGAGTCCTGGGTTCGATCGTGACGACCTGGGTCACGTTCGTCCCGTGCTTCCTCTGGATCTTTCTCGGCGCCCCTTACGTCGAGCTTCTGCGCGGCAACCGCTCGCTGAGCACCGCCTTGACCGGGATCACTGCGGCGGTCGTGGGGGTTGTCTTGAACCTGGCTGTCTGGTTTTCCCTCCATACCCTGTTCGCCGAGGTGAACGAAGTCCGCCAGTCGGGCGTGCGCCTGCTGGTGCCTGTCTGGAGCACCCTCAACCCGGCGGCCCTGGTCATCGCGGCCTTTGCCTTCCTTGCCCTCTTCCGGTGGAAGATGGGCATGCTGAAGACTCTCGCCGCGAGCGCCGCAGCGGGGATGATCTGGTTTCTGGGTTCGTGGATGTTCTAGCACACCTCGCCGGCAGGAGCTTGATCTCGAAGGCTGGCGTCCTCATCGAGATGGGGGAATCAGAAACCGCCATCCAGACCCTCAAGAGGGCAGACGGCCCGAGATGGTCTCTATTTGGTATCGACAGCCTTACCCGGCCTGGCGGGCGAAGCCTGTAAGTGCTTTGATTCTGAGAGGGTTGATTTGGAGCCGACGGCCGGGATTGAACCGGCGACCTGCTGATTACGAATCAGTTAGACCCTTTTTTCAGGTTGTCTCAGGCTATCTCGACCTTGACTTAAACATGGCCTAAGCGTAAGCAAAATAAGGATATTCCGCTTCCTGCCTGTCTCAGACTGTCCCATGCTATACTCTCCGGCGTAGTACCTACCGTAGTACCTACCGTAGTACCTACGAGAGAGGAGCGGCGATGCCTCGACGGTCGGCTGACCCCGTGATGACGGACATGCGGCTCCGGTCGCTGGTCTGTCCGGAAGGGGAAAAGTTCCATGAGTTCAGGGACCCGGAGCGGCGGAATTTCTTCGTTCGCGTTTATGCTACCGGGCTCAAAGTGTTTTACTACCGGTATATAAGCCCCTACCCGAAGGGGGCGCCGGCGCGCCAGCGGCCGATGCGCTCCATCAAGCTCGGGATTTATCCGAAGCTCGGCTTGGCCGGCGTAAAAAACGCGGTGGCGCGGATCGACGGCCAGGTTGCGAACGGGATCGATCCACAGGGGCCGCCGCCGACTGGCCAGAAGGGGAGCCGGCCCGGCAGGACGGCCCCGCCGGTAACGGCGGATGACTCCCGAGACAAGCAGCTCGCCGCGATCCTCGGCCCTGGACCCGTGCTCCCCGGCTCATTCGCCGATCTTGCCAAGCGCTACCTGCTCCAGCACGTCTGGCCGACGTTCCGGCGGTCTCGGGAAATCGAGACGGCCCTCAGGCAGATGTGCGCGGCGTGGCGGGATGAGGTGGCCAGCACCATACGCAAGGGCCACGCGAAAGACCTGATCAACCAGTGGAAACAGCGCAACAAGATGACCGCGGCCCGCCGGATGCGGACCTACATCGGGATGGTCTTCAACTGGGGGAT
>JANOCF010000531.1:0-2180 GCA_031412055.1 Holophagales bacterium
GTGTCGAACGTCACCACCGCCTGCAGCACGTGAGTGCCCGCGAAGAGCCGGTCCACCCGCTCGGTCGCCTGGCGCAGCGGGCTGCTGCGCGAGAAGTTGTCGATCCAGCCGTCCTGGACTACCAGGCGCGGGATGCCGAGCGCCAGGGCCGCGGTCGCGAGCGCCAGAACGGGCAGGGCCAGGCGTGGCCGCGAAC
Source organism: Holophagales bacterium (assembly GCA_031412055.1). Taxonomy (GTDB): domain Bacteria; phylum Acidobacteriota; class Thermoanaerobaculia; order Multivoradales; family UBA5704; genus DATMER01. The sequence goes on from JANOCF010000531.1 coordinate 197, forward strand.
CCAGCGCGAGCACAAGCCGCGCGAACGGCGGCGGCCGACTTCCAGGACGGGTCGGAGGGGCTGGCGATGCCGGCGGTATTGCTTCCGGCCGGAGCGCCAGCAGGGCGGGCGTGGCCACCAGCGACCAGACCATGCAGAACAGCACGCCGATCGCGGTGAAGAGCCCGAAGCGGCTCACCGGCTGGATCGACGAGGTCAGGAAGGACAGGAAACCGGCGGCGGTGGTCAGGGACGTGAAGATCACGGGCCGCGACAGCTCGGCCATGATGCGCCGGAGCGCGTGGTCCGAAGGCTCGCCGGCCGGGCGGTGCCGGTAGTGCCAGAGCAGGTGGATCTCGTCCGCCAGCCCGATCGTGGTGAGGAGGACCGGGATCATGGCTGACGTCAGGTAGATCGGCTGTCCGCACCAGCCCATCAGGCCGAGCGTGAAGACCTGGGCGGCGCCGACCTTGGCGAGGCCGAGGAGCGCGGCCCAGGCCCGGCCGCAGGCCACCCAGAGGACGATCCCGATCACGAGCAGGGCTACGGGCACCATCAGGGAGAGATCGGCGAGCACGTGCTCGCCCAGGAGGGCCTCGGCCGCCGGAGCGCCGACCACGGAGATCCGGTCGGCATCCGTCTCCTGCACGCGGGCGATGCTTTCGATCCGGTGGTAGAGAGCCGTCCGGTCCACGGTGCCCCCTTCCGGGACGCCGACCAGGACCGCCGCCGCTCGGCGGTCGAAGGAGACCAGGGTGCCGTGGAGGATGTCGATCGACTCGACGTCCTCCCGGATCTCGGCGAGCCGCCGCGGCGTTCGCGGTGGGGCGAGCAGCGGCTGGAAGGTGTAGCTTCCCGGGGTGAAGCGCGGGCTCTTCTCGGTCGCGAGGCTCTGCACGTCGCCGGGACGGATGCCCGGCAGGGCCGCGAGCTGCCGGGTCAGCCGCTCCAGCCGGTCCAGGGTGGAGTTGTTGTAGATACCGTCCGGATGGGCCGTCTCGACGACCACGAGCAGAGGGTCCCGCAGCCCGAAGGTCCGGCGGGCCTCGCGGTCGATGGCGATCGCCGGATCGTCCGGCGGCACCAGCGCGTGGCCGTCGGTCCTGAGCTCCAGCCGGAGCAGCCCCGGCGCCATCGCCAGTACCGCGGCCAGCAGGAGAGCCAGGGCCGTGCGCGGCCGCGCGGCCGATGCCAATCCCAAGCGAGTGCCACTCTCGAACAGTGCCGAGCCCTCCGCGCCGGTTTGCATCCCTTAAAAAAGAGAACAATCGAAGCAAAGCAAAAAGCCAATCAACAAGCTAGGTGCACGTACCCAGGTTTTGCGAGCCTGCTGCGAGGAGTTTTTTGGAGGGAGGGAAGGAGAGCGGGGAGCCGTGTGGCTCCCCGCGGAGGCTGGATAGGATGGAGAGCCTAGTTCCGCCGGCGGTCGTCGTCGCGGTCCCAGTCGTAGCGGCGCTCGTAGCGGCCGCGGTCGCGGTAGCTGTCCCGGCCGTCGCGGCCATCGCGGCCATCGCGGCGGTCCCGGTCATAGCGGCCCTGGCTGCGGTGGGCCTGGCCGTAGCCATGGTCGCGCCTCAGCTCCCGGAGCAGGGACCACATCCGGTCCATGCCGTGGTCGACGTAGGGGCGGGGCGAGATGTAGCGCAGCGACTCCGCGGTCTGGTCGAAAGCCCGGAACAGCTCGTTCAGACCCCGCCGGCGGTCCCCGCGGTCCCCGCGATCCCCGTGATAGCGGTCCCCGCGATAGTCATCCAACTCGGCGCGGAGCGCATAAGCCTCCTGGTACAGCTCGCGCAGATTGGAGCTCACCCGTGCCTCGTCGCGGTCCGGGCGCCGGTTGTTGCGGTCGTACTCGCGCTGCATGGCGGCGGCCGTCTGCTCGATCTCGCGGGCCAACTGCTCGACGCGCCCGTTCCGCGAGCGGTCGGGATAGCGGTCCCGGTAAGGATCCGAACGGCGGCTATCCCATTGATCCGCCCAGGCGGCGGAGGTCAGTCCGAAAGTC
>JANOCF010000532.1:0-9946 GCA_031412055.1 Holophagales bacterium
TGCTGGGCTGCTCCTGGACCCGCACGGTGCGCAACACGCTCTCCGTCGCCACGACCTGGATGGTGAGCTCGCTCGGCACTCCGGCCGGCACCACCGCCACGATCACGCCGTTCTCCTTCACCCTGGCGCCGGGCGCCACGCAGACCATCCAGCTCCAGCTCCAAGGCCCACCCAGCCAGTACGGCTGGGCCACGGGAGCGCTGACCCTGAACGAGACCGGCAACCAGGCGCCCCCGGTCCGGCTGCCCATCGCCACGCGCTGGGTGCCGCAGTATGGCCTCACCGTGAGCAAGGGGGGAAGCGGCGCGGGCACGGTCACCAGCTCGCCGGCCGGGATCAACTGCGGGCCGACCTGCTCGGCGGTCTACCCCGACGAGACCACCGTCCTCCTGACCGCGGCGCCGGCGCCCGGCTCGGCGTTCGTGGGCTGGGACAACTGGTACTACTGCGGCACACAGAACCCGTGCCAGGTCTCGATCGACGGCGGCAGCGAGCAGGTCACGGCCTATTTCGACGTGCAGCCGGCCGATCAGCCGCTGTCGAACCGCGCGGGCCTCAAGGACGGCATGAACGCGCCCATTGAAAACGGCACCTGGAGGTACTACTACGCCGACCTCGGCAGCGGGAACGACCAGCTCGTGGTCGACCTCTTCGACGTGAGCGGCGAAGTTACCCTGTTCGTCCGCCATGGCAGCAAGCCGACCCACAGCCTCTACACCTGCTACGACTACGACTACTACACGCTGCCGAATCGGCGCTGCGTGATCACGGCCCCGGCCGCCGGCCGCTGGTGGATCGGGGTCAACAATGACGAGAACGGTCCGATCCAGTACTCGGTGCGCGCGAGCTGGGGCAGCAGCAGCGACCAGGCGCTCGCGAACGGCGTGCCGCTCGGCGACTTCGTGTCCGCTTCCTCGCCCGGAGCGGGCTGGAAGTACTACTTCGCCGACCTCGCGGGGGGAAGCTCGGAGCTGGTGGTGAACCTGCAGAATCTCTCGGCGGACGCCGACATCTTCGTCCGCTTCGGCGCCAAGCCCGACCGCTCCAACTATCACTGCACGTCGGCCGCGACCGGTACCGGCGACGAGCGCTGCACCATCGCGCAGCCCCAGGCGGGCCGCTGGTGGATCGGAGTCAACAACTTCTCGGCCGGAACCGTGACCTACACGGCCCAGGCGGAGTGGGCGTCGGCTGACGGCTCCGACTTCTACACCGTCAGCCCGTGCCGGCTGGTGGACACCCGCAACAGCTATCCGCTCCAGCTCGGCACGCGGAGCTTCCTCGCCTCGGGCCACTGCGGCATCCCGGTCACGGCCAAGGCGCTGGCGCTCAACGTCACCGTCCTCGGGTCGACGGGAGGTGGCTACCTGACGCTCTACCCGGCCAACCTATCCGTGCCCCTGGCGAGCACGATCAACTTCAACACCGACCAGATCCGGGCCAACAACTCGATCTCACGGCTGAGCACGGACGGCGAGGGGAGGATCGGCGTCTTCACCTACCTGGTCGAGGGCAAGATCGCTCACCTGCTCCTGGATGTGGTGGGCTACTTCGAGTAGGGAGTGATGACGACGGCGCGCCACCGCTCGCGGGCCAGGTCCTCGACCAGGACCGCGAGCGGCTCAGCGCCTGGCGGCAGGGTATCGCTCCAACCCTTGCCGGGAGATTCCAGGGCGGGTGCCAGCTCGTGCTGGAAGACAAGGGCGCCGTTCTCCCCGGCGTAGACGGTCGAGACGCGGACCGGTCCCGGCACCGCGGGATCAGGAGCGGAGAAGGCACCCACGGTCAGCCGCAGCCCGGACTCCGACGCCTCCACCTGGAGCGGCAGGGTCTCGGGCAGGCGATCCCCCGCGAGCAGCTGCCTCAGCCGCGCTTCGGCGACGCCTTCAGGCGTCGATGCCCTCACCCAGCGGCGTGAGCGCACGGTGCTGCCGTCCCGCATCCGGATCTCGATCGGCCTCAGCCGGCCGTCCACCGGCGTCTGGGTCTGGTAGTAGAGATGCCAGCGTGCGCCCAGACCCTGGAGAGCCGAAGGGAGCACCTCGGGGTGAGTGACAAGCGTCCCCGCCGTGGTCTCCACCAGGGCCTGGAGGGGAGTGAGATTCATCTGGAGGAGAGCGTCGACGACCCCTTTCCAGCGCAGCTTGCTGGACCTCGGTCCCCTGGAGGAAACGACCGGCGGGACGGAGTTGCTGTGGTCGCTCCAACTCCCGTGGTTGTTGCGGAACTCGTCGGTCTCGTTCCCTCGCCGGTCCTGACTGCCGAGATCTTCCCGGCGCATGGGGAGGGCGACCGTCACCCATCCGTAGGCCGCAAGCAGGCGCGACGTCTCCAGGAGGATCGCCGCCCGTTCGCCGGCCGCGGGGTCCGCCGTGCCCGTCTCGTAGGCCTTCGACTCCGCGGGGGAGACGGCAAACCCGTCGGCGACGAGGAAGAGCAGGCGAGGGCCGGAGTCGCGCCGCTCGGCCAGGTAGACCAGAAGACGGTCGAGCTGGCGCCGGAGGGTCGGGGCGTCCGGATGGGAGGACAGCCCCGGGCGATCCGGGGGACGGGACGACGCTCGGTCCCGCTCCACCCGCGCCTTGCCGGCGAGCTCGGCCAGAACGCCCTCCACGCGCCGGGGCTCGCGGTTGGAGGCCAGCTCCACCCTGGCTTCCGGAGCGGCCACGACCACCTCCACGGTCCCGAGCTGCGCGAGAGCCGCCGACTGCCGGGCGAGGGCGAGCGTGGCGGCGAAGACCGTCTCCGGCCGGGCCAGGACCTGGTCGATCCAGACCACCGCGGACTGTCCTCCTTCCAGGCCGCCCTCCAGGGCGTCGACCTTGGTGATCGGGCGGATGTTGCCGTCCTCGATCACCAGGAGGGTGTCGGGTCCGAAGTCCCACGTGCGCAGGATCGGGAGGACGGGAAGCTCGAAGACCAGCTCGGCCTCGCGCACGAAGAGCTTGTCCTCGAAGGTATCCCGGCGCTGAGCGTCTCCGTCCCGCGCGGGAGCGAGGCAGGCCAGCAGCACCAGCAGGACCAGAGCTCTCTTTGGCGGCATTCTGCCGGAAAGGCTCGCAAGCCTTATGCCCAGGGTTAAGGCGCCCGCTGGTCAGGCGACCCTTACTCGGGCTTCACCACCGCACCCACGCCCGATCCCCGGGGATCGGAAGCCGCCTCAGCCCGCCCGCCGGCGCGCAGGCGTACGGCGTAGACTTTGGCTGTCACGTCGCTCATGTAGATCTCGTGACCGCGACGCTCCATCTCCGCCCGGGTCTCGGGAGCGAGGGCGTCCGGCTCCGCTTCCAGGCGGTCGGGGAGCCACTGGTGGTGCAGGCGGGGCCGGTCGAGCGCGGTCTGGAGCGAGTCGCCGTCCGCAATGATATTGAGCAGCACCTGGATGGTGTTGGTCGGGATGCGCGAGCCGCCACGCCCACCCAGGGCGATGGCCTCCTCCCCTTTCCAGGCGATGGTGGGGCTCATGGCCGAGAGCATTCGCTTGCCCGGGGCCACGGCGTTCGCCTCTCCCTGGATCAGGCCGAAGAGGTTGGGGTGCCCCGGGGCGGTGGTGAAGTCGTCCATCTCGTTGTTGAGGAAGAAGCCCGCCTCGGGCACATAGAGGCCGCAGCCGAACAGGCCGTTGAGGGTCGTGGTCAGGGCCACGACGTCGCCGTTGCCATCCACGACGGAGAGGTGGGTCGTCTCGGAGCCCGGCTCCGCGCCAGGACCAGGGGCGGTGCCCGGCCACGGGTGGATCTCGGCCGAGGGGGTGGCCTTGCGGGGCGCGATGCTCGCGGCCCGCTGCTCCAGCCAGACCGGATCGAGGAGCTGTGCCGCGGTGGCGCGGGTGGTGGACGGGTCGGCCATGAGGAAGCGGTCGGCGAAGACCCTGCGGAACGTCTCGCCCAGGAGATGGGCGCGCTCGGCGCCAAAGCGCGGCAGCTTGGCCCACTCCAGCCGCTCCAGGATGCCCAGCGTCTCGCCCATGAGGATGCCGCCGGACGAGGGGAGAGGCATCGAGGCGATCTTCCAGCCGAAGGCCTCGAAGGTGACCGGCTCCCGCCAGGCTGGCTGGTAGGCGGCCATATCGGCGGCCGTGAGGATGCCTCTGTGGCGGCGCGAGGCGGCCTCGATGGCGGCGGCAACCGGGCCGGTCGTGATGGCTTCGGGTCCGCGGTCGGCATAGGCGGCGAGGGTCGCGGCCAGCTCGGGCAGGCGGATCACGCTGCCGATCTCCGGCGGTTTGCCATGGGGGAGCCAGACCCTGGCCGTCTCCGGGAAGCGCCCCAGAAGCTTGCGGTTGCCCTCCGTCCCGAGGACCTCGTGAAGGTGCCGGTCGACCCGAAAGCCCTCCGCGGCCAGCTTGCGGGCCGGCTCCACCACCTTTTTCCAGGAGAGCCTGCCATGCTTGCGGTGCAGCTCGTAGAGGCCCGCCGGGGAGCCGGGAACGCCGGCCGCCAGGGGACCGACGAGCGAGGCGTTCTCCACCGGGTTTCCCTGGGGATCGAGATACATGTCGGGGCGCGACGCGGCCGGCGCGATCTCGCGGAAGTCGAGCGTCGTCACCTGGCCGCCGCGCTTGACCACGGCGAACCCGCCGCCGCCGAGGTTCCCCGCTTCCGGGTAGACCACGGCCAGGGCGAGAGCGGTGGCCACGGCCGAGTCGACCGCGTTGCCGCCAGCCCGGAGGATTTCGATTCCGGCCTTGGTGGCCAGCGGATCGCCCGAGGACACGGCTCCCCCGGTGCCGCTGGGCGCCGGCGTCGAAGCTGCTCGGACAGAGAGAGGGAGAAGGAGGAGAGGGAGGAGAAGGCTCAGGACGGCGACAGTTCGCGTCGGTCGGCTCATTCCTCGAACATTACCCTAACTCGTGGGCTCGAACACGATGTTGCGCAGCAGGGTGTCCGCCTGCTGCAGCACCTGGTCGCGCTTGTGATGGGTGCGCGCGGCGAGATGGTGCTCGTTGATCTCCCGGTAGCGGGACTCGGCCTGCTTGAGCAGGGCTGCGGCCTCGCTCGTGCGCCCTTGCTGGCGCCGCACCGCGGCCTCGAACTCCAGCAGGCGCGCCTCGACCAGGAGGTCGCCGGTGCCGTGCGCCAGGCGGGAAGCGGCGGCCCGCAGCGCCTCCTCGGCCCCCGGCAGGTCCTGGGCCTTCAACTTCGCTTCGCCCAGGCAGGCCCACGAGCGGGCTTCCATGTCCTGAACCACCGGAGCGCAATGGAGCGCGTCGTCGAGCTGGGCCGAAGCCGTCAGCGCGAGGTCGGCCAGGCGGCCCGATTCCGCCGAGTCGGGCTCCGCCGCGGCGAGGCTCTTCTCCAGCAAGACCTCGCAGACGCCCCAGGTATGGAAGCGACGGTCCCCGATCAAGCTTCCGGTCTGCTCCCCGGGAGGCGTAGAGAGGAGCTGCGCGCATAGGGCCGGCGCCTCGGCGCGCTCACGGTCGAGCGCAACCTGCGTTCGAACGAGCCGCTCGAGCAGGCTCCGGGCTTCGTGATCGTTCCCCATATCTGAAAACCGCCATCCGGACACGGCCGGGCATGGCGGAGCGGTCCCTCCAAGTCAGGCTTGCACCCAACAGTGCAGCGGGAGGGGGTAAAAGGGGACGCCCGGCGGAAAGATTTTTCTTATACGGAGGGAATTGGGGCCGCGGCAGGCGTACCGCCGCTCGGCTGAAGGAGGTCCGCGGTCGGCTTGTGGAGGACCGTGCCCTCGTGGGTGAGCAGGGTGCCGGAGAGGATCTCGTCCGTGGTGTTGACGGTAATGTTCCCGTCCTTCCAGATCTCCTGGAGGAGCGCCAGCACGTTCTTGGAGTAGAGGGTGCTGGCGTCGGCGGGCATGCCGGCCGCGAGGTTGGAGGGGCCGAGGATCAGGACCCCCTTGTGGACGACCTCCTGGTCCGGCCTGGACAGCTCGCAGTTGCCGCCCTGCTCCACGGCCAGGTCGACGACGACCGAACCGGGCCGCATGGCCTCCACCATCCCCGTGGTGACCAGGATGGGGGCCCGCCTGCCCGGGACGAGCGCCGTGGTGATGACGGCGTGGGCGGCGGAGAGGTGCTTCTTGACGATCTCGCGCTGGAGACGGAGGAACTCGTCGCCCATCTCGCGGGCGTAGCCTCCCTGCCCCTCGCCGCTGGGCATGTCCTGGGGGTTGGGAAGCGGGATGAACTTGCCCCCGAGCGACTCCACCTGCTCCTTGACCACCGGCCGGACGTCCGAGACCTCCACCACCGCGCCCAGCCGGCGAGCGGTGGCGATGGCCTGGAGACCGGCCACTCCCGCGCCCATGACCACGACCCGGGCCGGAGCGATGGTGCCGGCCGCGGTCATCAGCAGCGGGAAGTACTTGGGCAGCCGCCAGGCCGCCAGGAGCACGGCGCGGTAGCCGGCGATGCTCGCCTGGGACGACAGGGCGTCCATGGACTGGGCACGGGTGACGCGGGGGATCAGCTCCATGGCGAGCGAGGTGACCTTGTGCCGGGCCAGGCTGCGGACCAGGTCCAGGTTCTGGTGCGGAGCCAGGAGGCCGACCAGCACCGCGCCCGGCTTGAGGGCGGCCACGTCCTCCGCATCCAGCGGACGGACCGTGAGGAGGATGTCCGCCGCGCTGGCGGCCTCGCCGGGATCGTCGGTCAGGCGGGCGCCCGCGGCCTCGTAGTCGGGGTCGAGGAAGTTCGAGCTCTCGCCCGCTCCGCGCTCGACCGTCACCACCAAGCCCTGCTTGACCATCCGCTTGACCGTGTCCGGCGTGGCCGCGACCCGGGTCTCGCCCGGCCGCCGCTCTCGGGGAATGAAGACGTTCGCCATCGATAGCTCCAATGAAGATCGGAGGGGAATCCTACCGCATCCTCACTCGTCGTCCATCTTCTTTTGCACGAGCTCGGTGGGATTGGCCACCGCGTTCGGATCCGCAGACCGCAGCAGCGAGGCCACCATGGCCAGGGTCAGGATGCCCAGCACGATGCCGAGAGACCAGCCGGTCGAGATGTGGATCCAGTTATGAGTCAGCATCTTGGCCCCGATGAAGACCAGCACCAGGCCGAGTCCCACGCCCAGGTAGCGGAACTTGTGCATCAGGCCGGCGAGCAGGAAGTAGAGGGCGCGCAGGCCGAGGATGGCGAAGATGTTCGAGGTGAAGATGATGAACTCGTTGCGGGTGATGGCGAAGATGGCCGGGATCGAGTCCACGGCGAAGACCACGTCCGTGGCCTCGATGACCACCAGCACCAGCATCAGCGGGGTGGCCAGGCGGCGCCCGTTCTCCACCACGAAGAAGTCCTTGCCGTGGTAGCGGGGAGTCAGCGGCACGAAGCGCTGGAAGAGCCGGACCACCGGGTTCTTTTCCGGATGGACCTCCGCCTCCTTCTGCACCAGGATCTTGATGCCGGTGTAGACCAGGAACGCTCCGAACACCAGGATCATCCACTCGAAGCGCTCGATCAGGGCCGCTCCCATGGCGATGAAGATGCCGCGGGAGATCAGCGCCCCCAGAATGCCCCAGAACAGGACCCGGTGCTGGTACTCCGCCGGCACGGCGAAGTAGTTGAAGATGACGATGAAGACGAAGATGTTGTCGAAGCTGAGAGAGCGCTCGATGACGTAGCCCGTCAGGAACTCGAACCCTGCCTGCGACCCGAAGCTGTAGTAGATCCAGTAGTTGAAGATCAGGGCGACGATCGTCCAGACGATGCTCCAGAAGAGCGCCTCGCGCAGGCTGACCCGCCGTTCCTTGCGATGGAAGACCCCCAGGTCGAGGGCCAGCATGCCCGCGACAAGGGCGAAGAACACGCCCCACTGCAGGGGGGTACCGATCTGATCCATGAAAACTTTCCTCGTGTGTGTGCCCGGCCGTCGTCACGCGACGCTCGCGGCGCCCGCGGCGGTGGCGGCGCTGGCGGCAGGAGGTACGGGCAGGCGGATCTTACTCGAAGACGGCCCGAAGCCGACCCGAAGACGAGGAAAGGGAGACGGAAGGAGGAGTGAGGTGGGGGCGGACGCCTCCGAGACGTCCGCCCAAGGCCTCGGGAGGGATCAGCCCTTGAGGTGCCCGTTGACCAGCTTGGTCATCTCGAACATGCTGACCGATTCCTTGCCGTTGAACACCTTCTTCAGCTTTTCGTCGGCGACGATCGTCCGCTTGTCCTTGGGATCCTGGAGGTTGTTCTCACGGATGTAATCCCAGATCCGCTTCGTGACCTCGGTGCGCGGAATGGGGTCGGTGCCTACGACCGCGCCCAGCGCTTCGTCGGGCTGCATGGGCTTCATGAACGCGCCGCCGCCGCCCCCACCGCTGCTCTTCTTGGCTCCGCCGGCCGCCTTGGTTGCCGCTTTCTTCGGTGCTGCCATAGATCTCTCCTCTAAGGTAAACAGGGTTGAGCTTGAATCGCCTCTCGATCGAATCTCGCCCCGAGCCATATGCAAAGATCCGGCCTTCCGGGGCCCCTCCAAGGAGTGGCACCGCCGCTCCCGGTCGTTCAGGGTGGCACAAGAGGGCGCCCTGCGGCAAGGATCTTCGTTACAACGGCCCACAAGAACCGCGTAAGGGCTGTCACAGGCCCCGCTCGTGGTAATTTCCAACCCCATGTCCCGCCCCCTGTTCATCACTTTTGAAGGTCTCGACGGCAGCGGCAAGTCGACCCACCTGCGGCAGGCCGCGGTCTGGCTGGCGGAGCGCGGCACGTCCCACCTCGTCACCCACGAGCCGGGCGGAACCCCCTTGGGCGATGCCGTGCGCTCCATCTTCCTCGATCCCCGGTGGGGAGAGATGGACGGTACCGTCGAGCTGCTGCTCGTCTTCGCCAGCCGGCGCCAGCACCTGCTGGAGGTCGTCGAGCCCGCCCTGGCCGCGGGGCAGCACGTGCTCTGCGACCGCTTCACCGACTCCACCCTCGCCTACCAGGGCTACGGCCGGGGAGTCTCCCTGGACAGTATCGGCCAGGTGGACCGGGTGGCGACCGGCGGGCGGACCCCGGACCGCACCCTGCTGTTCGACCTTCCTCCGGAAGAGGCCCGGGCCCGCGGCCATTCTCCGTCGCGGCGCCGGCGCGGGGCCGCCGACCGGCTCGACGCCGAAGGGCTGGCTTTCTATACCCGGGTGCGGGACGGCTTCCTGGAACTGGCCCGGAGCGAGCCGGAGCGCTTCCGGATCGTCGACTCGTCCGGCGCCTCCGAGCACACCCAGGCGCGGGTGCGATCTGTCCTGAAGGAGTGGCTGGGATGAACCTCGAATCATCCCTGGAAGCCGCCCGCAACGGGCGGCTCTACCCCTCGGTGATCCTCCACGGCCGCACCCCCGAGGCGCGGCGGGACGCATCCCTGACCCTCGCGCGCGCCCTGCTCTGCGAGGCCGCGGCCGGAGCGCGGCCCTGCGGGAGCTGCCGCCACTGCCGGCGGATCGCCTGGCCGTCCAAGGAGACCGACGTCTTCCATCCCGACTTCCAGGTCCTGGAGCGCGACCTGAAGACCTCCACCTCCGTGGAGGCGACCCGGGAGATGCTCCGCACCGCCCAGGTCTCGCCCTTCGAGGCGCGGGGCCAGGTGTTCGTGGTGGCCGCGGCGGAGACCCTGAGCCCCGAGGCGGCCAACGCGCTGCTCAAGAACCTGGAGGAGCCGCACATCTCGGCGCCGCGCAATTTTTTCCTGCTGGCGCCGTCGCGGCTCGACCTGCTGCCGACCCTGCGCAGCCGCTCCCTGGCGGTCTTCCTGGGCGCGGCGGAGACGGCGGACCCGGCTGCCGTGGAGCCCGTGGCGAGAGCCTTTGCCTCCGCCCTGTCAGCATACGTATCGAGCGGCTCGGCCATCCATCTCCTGGCAGCGGCCGAGGCCCTGGGGCGTGCCGGAGGCTGGGAGGATCCCCGGGCTGCCCGGCCCTGGGCGATCGCGGCCTCGGCGGTCCTGCGCTCTCTCGGCCAGTCCAGCCAACCCGGCGTGTCCGGAGAAAGCGAGACAGCCACCCTCCCGCGCCG
>JANOCF010000533.1:0-3319 GCA_031412055.1 Holophagales bacterium
GCCGGATACGCCCCCCCAGCCCAGAGGACATAGTTCAGGAGCCCTCGCTGGGTGATCATCACTCCCTTCGGCCGGCCGGTCGAGCCGGAGGTATAGAGCACGTAAGCGAGATTGTCCCCGGCCAGAGGCACACCCGGGCTCGCCGGATCGAGGGCGGCGAGGGCCGTGTCCGCCGCCTCGAGGTCCACGACCGCGCGGACGGCGCCCGCCAGTCGACCGGCCATCCCCCCGCGGCTCACCAGGACGAATGGGCGTGCCTCCTCGACGATCCCCCGCAGCCTCTCTTCGGGATGGCCGGGATCGAGCGGCAGGTAGGCCGCCCCGGCTTTGTGCGACGCCAGCAGCGCCACCACCAGGTCGGGGCTCCTCTCCAGGAGCACGCCGACCAGGGCGTCCGGCGCGGCGCCCAGAGCGAGGAGGTGGCGCGCAAGCTGGTTGGCGCGAGCTTCGAGCTCGGCGAAGGTCAGCCGCTCGGCTTCCTGCTCCAAGGCCACTGCGTCCGGCGTGCGCTGCGCCTGCGCCTCGAAGAGGGTCGCCAGGGTGACCCCTTCCGGCAGATCGACACCGGTGTCGTTGACCTCGACCAACAGATAGCGTCTCTCGGCCTCGGCCAGGAGGTCCAGCTCGCCCAGACAGGACTGTGGCGACTCGACCGCGCTGGCGAGCAGCGCTGCGAACCGCTCGGCCAGGCGTTCGATTTCGCATTCGTCGTACAAAGCGGCATCGCCGCGGACCTCGGCCACCAGGGTCTCGCCGTCCCGCAGGCAGGTCAGCTTCAGCTTGAACCGGTCGAGCCGCGAGCGGAATGCAAGGAGCGAGGCGCGCAGACCGTCGACGCCCAGTGCCGGGAGGTCCGCCAGCTCAAACCCGATGGCGCCGGGGCTTGCCTCCTGCTCTTCTTCCCAGTCGCAGTACTCCTGGACGTTGGTTCCGTCCTCGAGCTCGTGGTGCACACCGGCCAGCAGCCTGGCGAACGTCGGCTCACCAGAGGTCACGGCCGTTACCGGGAGCGCGCGCGAAAAGGGGCCGAGCGACCCGTGCAGCTCGTCGTACTTGCGGCCATCCACCACTGCCCCGACGACCACCTCCGGAGCTCCGGTGAGCCGCGCGAGCAGCGCCTGCCAGCCGGCAAGGAGCAGGGCTGCGGGGGTCGCGCCGAGCGACCCGGCGGCGGCCGCGAGCCGCGACCACGGCAGGCCGTCCAGCCGGCGGCGGGCCACAGCGTACGATGGAGGCACGGCAGGGCCGTTCTGCCGCTCGAACGGCAGCACGGCCGGCAGGCTCAGGCGAGCCGCCTGGTGGCGCCAGTACTGGCGGCCGGCCTCCGCCTCCGCATCGTCCAGCAGTTCGCGCAGCCAGGCGGAGAACTGGAGGTACTGCACCACCTCTTCCGCCCCTGAGCCGGCGTAGAAGCGCAGGACCTCCGAAACCAGGTTGCGCAGCGACCAGCCGTCCGCGCAGACCGCAGGCAGGGAGAGCAGCAGGGCGGCCGTGCCACCGGGCAGCGCGGCCAGGGTGCAGCGCAGGACCGGCCCGCTATCGAGATCGTGGCGGCCCGCTTCCTCGCCGAGCAGGAGCTCGACCTCCTCAGCCACACGCTCCGGGGAGACGCCGCTCAGGTCGGCGCTGCGCCAGGCGGCAGTCCCCTCATCCGCGACCGCCTGCACCGGGATCTTGATGCCAGGTACGCGGTGGAAGGTGGTCCTGAGGATTTCATGGCGGCCCACGACCTCCTGCACGGCCTCCCTCAGGCGATCGGCGTCGACGCTTCCCTCGAGCAGCAACGCGCATTGGGCGTACGCGACACCGCCCGCCTGAGAAAGACTCCACAGGCGGCGCTGCTGGGGGGACAGCTCGAATCCCTGCATTGGGCTGGTCATTGCGGCCTCCGGGCCTCTCACTCACATCACATCGTCGTAGGTCTTCATGTTGCCCATGGCCACGAGGATCTTGCGGGGCCCTTCGAAGGGGTTGCGCCCGTGCGCCGCCAGCACGTTGTCGAGCATCATCACGTCCCCCTTCTGCCAGGGAAGGCTCACATCCAACTCGCGGTAGACCTCCAGGATGGCTGCCATGTGGTCGTCGGGGATCGGGGAGCCGTCTCCATAGTAGAGATTGCGCGGCAGGTCCTCATCGGCGAAGAGACCCTCAACCGACAGGCGCGTCTGCGGATCGAGACAAGATATGTGCCAATGCTGTCCCTGGTTGAACCAGCTCACGTCGCCAGTCACCGGGTGGCGGATTACCGCCGGCCGAATGCAGCGGGTGCGCAGGCGGTCGCCCGACTTCCATTGGAGCTCCATGCGATTGTTTCGGCATAGCTCCTCGACCCTCTCACGGTCGGAAGTCTTGAAGACTTCCTGCCAGTCGAGACCGAGACCGTCGCCGTAGTTGCGCTGGTACATGACCCCTTTCGAGACGAAGGGGTCGCGGATCTCCGCGGGGAGTCGCTCGAAGACCTTGCGGCTGTCAACGATCGGCGTCTCTCCCCCTGAGGAAGGCGGCTCGACGCAGCAGAAGAGGATCCTTGTCGGCCAGATGTGGTTGAACGAGTTCTCGTTATGCCAGAGGAGCTGCTGGTCGGATGGATAGAACACCGGCACCGCAACATTTGCGCTCACCATCACATGCTCTCCGTTCTCGTCGTAGATCTCGTCGCAGACCTTCAAGGCGAGACCCTCGAACTTGGAGACCGAGTCGACCTCGAAGCCGCGGAAGAGCAGGGCACCATGCCGGTGCAGTTGCTCATCGACCCATGCGCGGTTGAGGCCGGCCCATTCCACCAGGTCCACGGCTTCGACGGCCGGCTCGATCACACGCGGCAGAGTATCCGCCTCGGACAGGAAGGAAGTCCGGATCAGCGCCTCCCCTTGCGGCAGGCTGACCATTTTGGGCTTCATGGTCTTGAACTTCTGGAAATCCATAAGCTGATCTCTCCTTCTCGTCCGCGCGATATCGGGTTTTCAGCTCGCCAAGGCTGGCATGGGGCCGTTCGGCCAGATGGGTCACCACGCGCGCTCGACATTCGCCAGCACCGTCATGACAGCTTCATCTTAGCTTCTATCCTAGCTGGGAACTAAGTAGCTCTCAAGTAGAGGAAACGCAAGAGCGCGCTGGAGAGACTCCATGAGGCAGGCCCTGAGCCTGCGGCGCGTACGCGTGAGCCCCATCCTGTCGTCACGGAGCCCGCCGCCGGCGGATGTCAGCGGGATTTTTGTTTGCTTTCGGCGAGCGAGCGAGAGATCTTGTCGAAGTCTTCCGAGCGGAACTGCCCCTGATATTGCTCCGCGAAGCTGAGGAAGCCTTCGAGGTCGCCGAT
>JANOCF010000534.1:0-4706 GCA_031412055.1 Holophagales bacterium
CAGGTTGCTGAACATGTCGCCGAACTGCGGCTGCGTGTACATGTCGCCGCGCGAGTGGAAGCGCCGGCCGGCCACGCGCACGCCCTTGTTGCGGTTGCCTTCCAGGTCGTCCTCGAAATCCTGCTGGTCAGCCTGGTAGTCGGGGTTCATGCCGCCGGTCCACAGGTGCATGGTGTTGTGCGGGTTCTGGTCGAGGAACCCGAACGAATCGTTGTAGAGGCTGCCGCCGCCGAAGTCGCGGAAGCTCCGCAGGCTCAGGATCTGCTCCATGTCGTCGGCGGTCGGGTAGTGGTAATGGATCACCTTGTTGAGTGTCGAGGGCTTGCCGTTGGCCTGGTACTCGCCCGGGTAACGCAGCGGGTACCAGAGGGAGTTGGAATCGAGCAGCGCGTCGACGAAGCGGTTGCGGTGGTCGCCCTCGGTGTACTCCTGGCCGATGAGGCGCTTGATCTCGGCGAAGAAGCGGCTCTGCGAGGGGTAGAGCTTCCCCACCATCTCGTCCTTGAGCGCGCGGGCCTCCCTGGCGGGCAGCGAAGGCTTCGCGTCGCGCAGGTACTCGAGCGAAGCGTCGGTGAGGAAGGCCTGCAGGCTCCTGGGGATGACCCAGCCTTTCTCCGGGCACTCCGGCCGGTACTGCGGCATGGTCCAGTCCCAGTAGGGCAGGCTCACGTCCGGGCAGACGTCCTGCAGGGCCTGCTCGAACTCGTAGAGGTAGATGCGGTGCCAGGGCAGGAAGCGCTCCCAGCCGTGCTGGCAATGGTTCTGATGCATCAGCGCGAGGTTGTTGTAGCTGCGCCGGTCCTCGGGCCACTTGTTCAGCTCGTACAGCTCGCGGAAGGCGAAGCGCAGCTTTTCGATCTGCGGTTTCGACATGCAGTCGAGGTTCATCCGCTGCCGGACCTCGCCGTGCTGCCAGCGGTACTCGCTCGCGTCCTGGGCGGCGAACTCCTCGACGTTGTCGGCGCGGATCTCCTGGAAGGCGGTCGAGGTCGTGGAGACCTCGACCTTGAACGAAGCGATCTCGCGATCGTCCGGCAGCGCGCCGTCGTCGATCCAGTCGGAGATGAAACGGACATCGTCGTCGGCCACGGCCTTGCCGCCCCAGGGGAGGCGCGGGAAACGCGAGCCGTCGAAGGGCGGCTGGCCGCGCAGGCCCTGGACGAGACCCGAGGCCGCGCCGCGGCCGCCGCAGCAGGCCTGATCCGCGGTCGCGATCATGCGCACGCCGTGAATCCTGACCTCCAGCAGCTCGTCGTGCGGCATCTCCGACCAGAAGCGGCCGATGCCGCCGTAGTCGGCCGGACTGTCTCCGGCAGCGCGGTCGAGGATCTCCTTGACGCGCTCGTAGCGGGTTTTGGTTTCGCTCATGTCGTGCTCCTAATGATGACCGCCGTGAGTCTTCAGGGGCTGCTCTCCCACCACTTCCACGAGCTCCATCATTCCGAGGTCCTCGTGGTCCAGGATGTGGCAGTGCATGACGAACTGGCCGATGAAGTCGGTGTACTGGGTGAAGATGTTCATCGTGACTCCCGCGGGCACGAGCACCGTGTCCTTCCACACCACCTCGTCCTTGCCCTGCGGATCCTGCCGCGTGGTCTGGAACGGGTTGACGTGGATGTGGAACACGTGCGGCAGCGGCGGGATCGCATTGGGCACGTCCGCCGGATCGCCGACCGTGGTGAGCGTCCACTGATCGGTCGCGCCGAGCTGCAGGGTGCGGATGTGGTTGGGGTTGAACGCGTGATAGTTGATCTGGAAGTAGTTTTTCTGTTCGGTCGTGTTCAGATCGGAGCCGAGCTTGAACACCGCCTCCTGCACTCCGGTCGCCTGCTTCTGCAGATCGAGCCCCGGGAACGGGGCCAGCCGCCGCATCTCCTCGCTGGTGGGGAGCGCCATGTCCATGGGCTCGCCCACGACGACGATCTCGGCCAGCAGGTTCTCGTCCTCGGCCACGCCGCGCAAGGCTTGGAGGGCGCTCGTGGGTGCGTCGACGAGCCGGTAGGTGCCCGGCGTGCTGCTCGCCTTGACCAGGACGTCGCTGCGGTAGCCCGGCTGCAGGTCGATGAACTGCGTGGGCCCCCAGGAGTCGACGCGGCCGAGATAGAGACCGTCGAGCGCGATCTCGTGCAGCGAGTGGCCTTCGAGCCGGATGCTCAGCGATTCGCGGAAGGAGCTATCGATCATCCGCCAGCGCTGGACCTCTCCGGGGCGCATGGTGATCCTCGGCACGATCTGGCCGTTGATGGTCACGCGCCGCTTGGAGTTCTGCCACGTGCAGCCGGACTTGTTCTCCTTGCAAAGCGTTTCGGTCGCGGAGCTGTCGGGGAAGAAGGCGGTGATGTCGTCGGCGCGGCCCTGGGCGTCGTAGAGGATGGTCTGGAAGACCATGACCTTCTCACCCCTGTTCGCCTCGCGCAGCGCCGGCGGGATCTCGGCCTCGTCGTCTTCGAGGATCAGAGCGCCCGCCATGCCGCTGCCTACCTGGATCGCGGTGGCGCCATGGGTGTGGGCGTGGTACCAGAAGCTGCCTGGCGGATGATCGGCGGGCACGCGGATCTCGTAGGGGAAGCTGCTCTGCGGCGGGATCGCCAGCAGGACGTTGTCGCTGTTGCCCGTGGGCGAGACGTGCAGGCCGTGGGTGTGGAGGTTGGTGGTGTTGTACGAGTGCGGCTTGACGGAAAGGTGCGCCTGGCTGGCCTGCTGCTCGGCCTGGTCGGCCACCTGCTGCGGCGTCTCGACGGGCAGGTCGTTGCGCAGCGTGTAGACCAGGGCCTCGCCCGGCTTGAGCCGGAGCGTGGGGCCGACGAGCTGGCCGTTGTAGGTGCGCAGGGTCACGGGGCAGCCGCCGAGCGAGGTGTTCGCGGGGTTGGTGAGCTTGACCGTCGAGATCGTCTTGAGCTGCCCGTCGCGGGAGCGCTCGTCGGGCGGATTCTGGAACGGCTGGCGGCCGTACTTGTCGATGTCGATCTCCTGGAAGGGGCACGGCGCCGAGGGCGGCGGCGGCATCTGGGCCAGGAGATTGGGGGCTCCGGCGAGCGCGAGCACCGTCGTCAGCAAAAGGGTTTTCATTCTTGTCATTTCATCGTCTCCGAACAGCATGCGCAGGTTTCACGCGGTATCTGCCGCGTGGAGCTCCAGAGAGCGGCGGCGGCGAGCACCGCCATGCCTGCGTAAATGAAAGGTTTCTGATGCAGGGTGAACCTGCCGGCGAAGATCGCGACAGCCGCGAGCGACGCGACGAAAAGCGGACCGTAACGGCGTACCCGCCGCGCCTGGACCGCGAGCCCGCTCACGGCGAGCGCGAGGGAGATCGCGGTGACGGGCGCCAGCCACGCGCTGTATGCGGACCAGGCGGACATCGAGCCGACGATTCCCACGTAAGCGAGGAGACAGGCCGGGCACTTCGGCGCCAGCGCCAGCGCGAGGGAAGGAAGGAGCAGAAGGGTGCTCCTCTGGCGGCGCTCTGCCGACACCGTTTCCAAGTCTCGTCTCCTTTTTTCTAAAGCGAACGAGAAGGCACAGGAGCAATGGGTATGCCAGGGGTGCCGCAGGGGGAGCGGCACGGATCGGCCTGTGTCGGCCTATGTCGGCCAATGTCGGAAAGACGTCGACGGATGTCGAACTATGTCCGGTTGTGTCGGCGGGCGGCTACACGAACGGCCCGGGATGCACCTGCTCGCGGACGCTCCTGCCGGAGATGGCCCAGGATGGCCCCGGCCGCGATGGCATCCGCTGTAGTCCCGGCTGTAAAGCGGAGTGATACGATGCCGGCGCGGGCGGCCGTCTTTGCCGTCCGCGCCTACTTCATGTTGAGAACCCTTGCGCTCCTCGCTCTCCTGCTCTCCGGCTGCATGACCACCGTCCCCTCCTCCACCGATCCCCTGGAATGCCGCATCGAGCCCGCGGGCGAGACTCGCATCCGCTTCGAGGTGGCGAACCGCTCGCAGGCTCCGCTCCGGGTCTTGAAATGGAACACGCCCTTGGAAGGTTGGAAGGGGACCATCTTCACGGTTACCCATGAGGGTACGGAGCTGCCCTACCAGGGCCCGATGCTCAAGCGCGGCGATCCGGGAGCCGAGGAGTATGCCGAGATTGCGGCCGGCGGCCGGATCGAGGCCACGGTGGAGCTCGCCGAGGTCTACGACGTGAGCCGTCCCGGCTCGTACCGGGTAGAGGTGTCCGGCGATCTGCTGGACGTCACATCCGAGGCCGTGCCCCGCTCCCGCGACCGGCACCAGCCCATGCCGCTGCGCTGCGAGCCGGTTACGTTCGACGTATCCGCTCGTAAATAGGGGCCAGGAACACCTCTTCCAGGTTCGGCCCGGCCATCGGGACGTCGATCGCAATCTGCCAGTAGGTCGCCTCCTCGGCGGCGAGGTCCGTTCCGGGGAGGCTGCGCGGGATCTTGAACGAGATGTCGAGGGCGTCCAGCGCCCCGGACTCGGGCACGGCGATCTCGTGGGTCTCCTGGTAGAGCGCGAAGGGCAGGAGCTGGCGCTGCCTGCCCTGGTTCTCGATCCTGACCCACTCGTCCGCCATGCACCGGAGCGTCACGCGGGGAGGAGCCGACACGCGCATCGTGTGGGCAAAGGCGATCCTGCCTTCGAGCCGTTCGCCGGGAAAGAACGGAACCTCCGACCAGATCACGACCGAATGACGGAAGCGGAGCCACTGGACCAGCTTCCGCAGCGAGTCGTAGACGACCA
>JANOCF010000535.1:0-8668 GCA_031412055.1 Holophagales bacterium
CGGTCCAGGCCCGTCTCGGCCACCTGGGAGGCGACGACTTCGTGATGGTCTGCGACGGCCTGCTGGGAGAGGGGGATCTGAATGGGCTCTGCCGCGAGTTCGACCGCCTGCGGCTCGAGCTGTTCGATCCGTCCGACCGGGAGCGGGGCTGGTTTCCGGCCGCGGACCGGCGCGGCTGCAGGGTCGAGGTCCCCCTCACGACCTTGAGCCTCGCCGTGCTGGACAGCCGCGCGGTGCCGGCTGGTCTCCCGGTTGCGCAGCTCGCCCAGATCGCCGCCGCCGTCAAGGCCACGGCCAAGCGCGCCACGGAGAAGCAGGGCCGCAGCGCGTACGTGTTCGAGCCTGAAATGGTTTGAAGGACGGAGGGGAAGGGGAGGGGCTTCATCCGCCCCTCCCCGGGTCTGCTAGATCTCGCTAGATCTCGGAAGCCCCGGCCTTCCGCCGCTCGCGGATGGAGGCCACGATCAGCCAGACGCCGACTCCCACCAGGGCCAGCGGCCAGAAGTCGTAGAGCCATTCGAGGTCGATGTTGATGAACTCCTCGACGAAGGCGACGATGCCGATCAGGGTCAGGATGACGCCGGCCACCAGCCCGCCCTGGCCCGGTCGCGGCCGGTCCGGCATGTCGAGAAGCCCCAGGTCCTGGGAGTACCCGTGGTTGATCAGCACGGACTGCCGGTAGGCGTCCAGGATGTTGAACGCCCAGAAGAAGACCATCGCCATGCCGAAGAACGGCGAGCCGGCCTTGTCCAGCAGGTCCATGAGGCTGGCGACGATCAGGAACTGGATCAGGCCGCGCAGGTACAGGCCGTTGTAAAGGTTCCCGAGGCCGGGAAAGAGGGACAGCGCCATGGCCAGGCGGGGGCTTTTCCTCAACGGATGAGCCTCCGCAAAGGTGGGCGTGGGCGGCGCGAAGGCCGGCAGCGGATTGTCGGAATTCGGGGCCTGTGGCCAGGGGCTCTCAGCGGGGTTCATGGCGTTCTCCTTGTCAACTGTCAACGTGTCCAGGGTAGCGAGGGAATCAGGGACTGCAGCTCGTCCATCCGGTGCTCCAGATTTCCGAGCGAGTCTTCAACGGTCTTCCGGGTCTCTCCGTAGCGCTCGCGAACGGCGCTCTCCCAGGCATCCAGGCGCTCGCGGCCTTGGGACTCCGCGCCCGAGAACACCCCTTCCAGGCGTCCCCCCACGCGGATGGAGACGGCGTCCGCGGCATTCGCGGCATCACGGCCCAGGTCGAGGGGGTTGCCGACCGCGGCTCCCACCAGGAGAGCGAGCACATAGCTCGCGGCCACGGCATAGCGGGAGCTGCGTATCCAGACCGGCAGCGGCTGCGGCTTCTCTGGCGCCGATATCCGGGCGATGCCCCGGAGACGGTCCCGCAGCGCATTGGGCAGCGGCGCCTGGAGCAGCGGCATGCGCGGACCGCCGCTCGACGAGGCCGCCGGGATGGCGCGGAGCCGCGAGCGCAGGCTCTCGGGCAGCGGCAGCCGGCGGGCGGCGCGCTCCATCGCGGCGGCGTAGGCGGCGCAAGCCGGGCAGCTCTGCCGGTGAGGATCTTCCATGCCTGGGGTGAAGCTGCTCCGGAAGCGGCGGCAGGCGAACTTCAGCATGACGTGGCCTCCAGGGCCGGAGTCTTGTCTGTCCGGATGGACCGCTCGGCCCAGCGGCGGCGGAAACGGTCGTGCACCCGCGCCGCCACTTCCAGGCGGGCGCGGTGGAGCCGCGACTTGACCGTCCCCACGGGAATCTCGAGATACGACGCAACCTCCTCCAGGCTCCAGCCCTGGAGGTCGCGCAGCAGCACCACCTCGGCCATCTCCTCCGGCATCTCCGCCAGCGCGCCGTGGACCGCCTCCACCTCCTCGCGGCCCTGGGTCTCGGCGTGGACGTCGTCCAGGGCCGGGAGGTGGTCGAGCACCTCTTCGGGCACCCACAGGGAGCGCTTCTCCTGGCGGCTGCGGCGGTAGTGGTCGATGCACAGGTTGCGCGACAGGCGCAGTGCCCAGGAGACGAGCGGGCAGTCTCCGCGGTACTGGCGGAGGCTCTGGTAGAGGCGCAGGAAGATCTCCTGCGTGAGGTCCTCGGCCTCCTCGCGCGACCCGGCGAAGTGGAAGGCCAGGTTGTAGAGCTTCCCCCCGTAGCGCTCGATGAGCTCGTCCCAGGCATCCGCCTGGCCGGCGGCGGCGCGCCGGGCGAGGAGGAGGTCGGGGGAGGGGACGGGAGCGATCATCGGTTTTGTCTTCTGGTTGTCTTCCTAATAGGCCTAGACGAGAGCGGCGGGAAAAAGGTTCACGGTTTCCGGAGAAGAGGCTTTCGAATTCTTCGATGAGCTGTTAGCCTGAGCGGCGAAGGAGGATCGATCATGCGCGTCTCGACCTGTTCACCCCTCCGCGCCGCTCTCCTGGCTCTGGCTGTCTGCGCCGCTCCGCTGGCCGCAGCCGTCCCTTCGGGCTTCACCGACGTCTCGATCGCCGATGTCGACAATCCCACGGCCCTGGCGTTCACCCCGGATGGCCGGCTGCTCATCTCGCAGAAGTCCGGAGCCTTGCGCGTCTACCAGGACGGTGCCCTGCTGCCCACGGCGGCCTTGATCCTTTCCGGTGTCTGCACCGAGTCCGAGCGCGGGCTGCTCGGCATCGCGGTCGATCCGGACTTCGCGTCGACCCGTCACATCTTCCTCTACTACACCTTCCTCAAGGGAGGGACCTGCGTCAACCGGGTCTCGCGCTTCACCCTGCCGGACACCAATGTGATCAGTCCGGCCACCGAGCTGATCCTGATCGACAACGTGCCCTCGCCCGGCGGCAACCACAACGGGGGCGACGTTCACTTCGGCAAGGACGGCTACCTCTACGTCTCGATCGGGGACGGCGGCTCCGACTACGCGGGTGGAGGCTCCGGCGGGAGCAACGACGCGGCCCGCGACCAGCACATCCTGCTCGGCAAGATCGCGCGCATCACCAAGGACGGCAACATCCCGCCGGACAATCCCTTCCAGGGGGCTGGCACGGCGCGCTGCAACACGGGCCCGACCACGATCGGCAACAGGTGCCAGGAGACCTTCGCCTGGGGCCTGCGCAATCCGTTCCGGATCGCCTTCGACCCCAATGCGGCCGGCACCCGGTTCTTCATCAACGACGTGGGGCAGGGGGTCTGGGAGGAGATCGACGAAGGGCAGGCCGGGGCCGACTACGGCTGGAACTGCCGCGAGGGGGCACACCCGAACCCATCGGCGGGCAGCACCTGCTCGCCCACGCCGGCCGGGATGGTCGACCCGTTCTACGAGTACAGGCATGGCGAGGTCATCCCCGGCACGACCAGCCCGACCAACTGCAACTCGATCACGGGGGGAGCCTTCGTGCCCGACGGCGTCTGGCCCGGCTTCGAGGACGCCTACCTGTTCGGCGACTTCGTCTGCGGCGAGATCTTCGCGCTCCGGCCCTTCGGGACCTCCTGGCTGGCCACGGACTTCGGCCAGAGCCTCGGCGGCGTCACCACGATGATCTTCGGTCCGCACGAGCACGGCCAGGCGCTCTACTACACGACGTACCGCAACGGCGGCGAGGTGCACCGGGTGAGCTTCGGCCCGTTCGACTTCCACACCCTGGCTCCCTGCCGCCTGGTGGATACCGGGGGAGGCAACGCGCCGAATCTAGCGGCGGGCACGACCCGGAGCTTCGCGGCCACGGGTCAGTGCGGGATTCCCAGCACCGCCGGGGCGATCGCGGTGAACGTGACCGTGGTCAACCCGTCGAGCGCCGGACACCTGCGGATCTGGCCGATGGGCGCGCCTATACCGGAGACCAGCGTGATCAACTTCAGGGCCGGGGACGAGCGGGCGAACAACGCCACCGTGGCGCTGGGATCGACCGGCTTCTTCTCGGTACGGGGCTTCTTCCCGAGCGGGACCGCGCGCCTGATCGTGGACGTGACGGGCTGGTACGAGTAGGGGTTTTGAGCCGCGGCACCCGCGGGTTGAGACATTTCACCGCCGGTGCGGCGAGTTTACCCGCGGGTGGAATGTGTCAATTCCCGGGTGAGGCGCCTCCGGACTGTTGCTAGACTCGCCGCTCCATGGACAACCTCTGTCATACCCTCGTCGGAGCCGCCTTGGGGGAAGCCGGCCTCAAGAAGCGGACGGCGCTGGCCATGCCGGCGCTCCTGATCGGCGCGAACCTGCCGGACGTGGACGTCCTGGCCTACCTCTGGGGGGCAGACTTCGCGCTGGGCTTCCGCCGGGGATGGACCCACGGCGTGCCCGCGCTGGTGCTCTGGCCCTTCGTCCTCACCGGCCTGCTCCTGGCCTGGGATCGCTGGGTCAGGAGGAGGCGCAGCCCCGGCGCCGAGCCGGCCAGGCCGCGCGAGCTGCTCCTGCTCTCGACGCTGGCGATCCTGACCCATCCGTTCCTCGACTGGCTGAACACCTACGGCCTGCGCTGGCTCATGCCCATCCGGGGCACGTGGTACTACGGCGATGTCCTGTACATCGTGGACCCGTGGATCTGGCTGGCGCTGAGCGTCGGGGTGTTCTGGTCACGGGGAAAGCGGAGGCTGAAGAGGATGCGTCCGGAGCGCCCGGCCCGCTGGTCGCTCGTGGCCGTCGCGGTCTACATCCTCGCGCTGGGCTCGATCCAGACGGCCTCGCGGAGGGAGGCTGCCCAGACGCTGGCCGCCGCTGGACATCCGCCCGAACGGATGATGGCCGGTCCGCTGCTGGCCACCCCCTTCCGCCGCCAGATCGTGGCGGAGTCGGGGGAAGGCTACGCCCTTGGAACCTTGGACTGGCTGGCTTCGCCCCGGTTCCAACCCGGTGAGGTGCCCTATGTGGCGAAGCGCGAAGACCTCCCCGGCGTGAGCGAGGCCGCCGCCACCTGGGAGGCCGGGATCTTCCTCGACTGGGCGCGCTTCCCGTTCTTCCAGGTGGAAGAGCGGCCGGGATCGAGCGTTGTGCGGATGATGGACGCCCGCTACACCCTGGAGCCGGGGGAAGGATTCGGACGGCTGACAGTTTCCGTCCCCCGGCGCTAATCAGTAGCGCAGCAGCGCCGCCACCTCGCCCGCTTCGGACAGCGCCGGAATCGGGTCCACGAAGTCGGCTTCGGCGCTGGTGAGGGCGAGGATCTCCACGAGCTCGTTCACGAGGTCGACCTTGAAGACGTCCTCCGAGCCGCAGATCCTGCACTTGAGCAGCTCGCCGTTGAGCAGGTTCTCGCAGGCGCGGCAGCGCGTGCCCGCGATCTTGGCGTCGCGCGTCACGGCCATCTTCTCGACGCGGCCGACCGCCGCGGCCTTGAGCACCTCCTCGGCTCCGGTCACCGCCAGGCCGTTGCGGAGGTACTCGTCCTTGATGCGCTCCCAGAGCCTGCCTTCGGCCTCGCGCTCCGCCACCGTAAACATTTCGAAGGCGGCGTCGAGGATCGGCTCGTCGCCGGCGCTGAAGTCGACGTTGCGCTTGCCCGCGAGCTTCATCTGGAGCGGCGCGGTCAAGGCGTTCTCGATCTCCAGCATGGTCTCCTGCGAGCCCACCAGGAACAGCCGGTCGAATCGCTCCTTCTGGTCCATCTCCGCCAGGACGTCGACGACCTCCTTGGCGTAGTGCACCAGCTCGTTGGTGCGGCGGCGCTCGTAGCGCTTCTGCGACCAGCCGCCCTTCTTGACGTTGTTCTTGATGTCGCCCTTGATCTTGGCGTCCTCGTCGGCCCGCGCCGAGGTCACAAAGAAGATCCGCGACGCCGTGTTGTCCGCGGCAACCACGATGAAGTTCTCGTACTCGTCCTGGAGCTCGGCCAGCGGGCGGATGTAGGGCGAGGAGTCCACCCAGAGGAACTCGCGCCCGTCGACCGTCAGCGGGTACGCCTTCACGAAGTCCATGGCCCAGCAGAGGAAGACGCAGACGCCCTCCGTCTCCCACTTGTGCTCGGCGAGCCACGTGTCCAGGAGCTTCAGGTTCTCCTCGAAGTGCTCCAATTCCACGGGCTCATCCGAGAGCAGCGTCCGGATGTTGTCGACCCGGGGCTTGAGCTTTGCAAAGGAGTCCGCGGTCGTCAGGTAGACGCTCATGAATGCCCGCTCGGGTCCGGAGACAGCGGCAAGTTCTCGAAGATCGATGTTGTTGAACATGGTCTTTTCTCTCCTCCGTGCGGGCGGGTTGTGCAAGAACCCGGCCACTTCACGGGGCTGTCGAGCTTCGGCCGAATCCCGTATCCTTCCAGGAAACCCACGGAGGAGCTCGATGTCCTACGAGATGTTCACGCACGGCTGGGCCGAGGCCTGGAAGAAGGCGATCCAGGCCAACGACGACTACCGGGAGGCCGCCAGCCGGTGGGAGTGGCCCATCGTCCTCCAGTCGCTGGCGGATCCCGGGCTCGGGATGGCCGAGCGGGCGGTCTACGCCGATCTCTTCCGCGGCGACTGCCGGGAGGCGCGCGCCGCCACGCCCGAGGACCTGGAGAGCGTCCCCTATGTCATGTCCGCCGAGCCGCGCGTCTGGAAGCGGGTGCTGGACGGCGAGATCGAGCCCATCACCGGCATCCTGCGCGGCAAGCTCAAGCTGGTGAAGGGGAGCGTCGCGACCCTGCTGCCCTACGTGGCCGCCGCCAAGCAGCTCGTGGTGTCCGCCACCCGCGTCGGCACCCTGTACCCGGAAGGAATGTGAAGGAGAGGCCATGATCGAGCTGCCGAGGAGCTCCACCGCGTTCGCCACCACCCGGCCGCACGGCCTCAAGCGCGATCAGCTCCCGATGCGCCTGTGGCGCAAGGCCAAGCGGTCGGGAGTCTGGAACCCCGACGACATCGACTTCTCCCGCGACCGCGAGGACTGGGCGAAGCTCCTGGACGAGGAGAAGGACCTCCTGGTCCGGCTGACCGCGCTGTTCGTGGCCGGCGAGGAGTCGGTGACGCTCGATCTCCTCCCCCTGATCCAGACCATCGCCCGCGAAGGCCGCATCGAGGAGGAGATGTTCCTCGCCGCCTTCCTGTTCGAGGAGGCCAAGCACGTGGACTTCTTCCGCCGCTTCCTCGACGAGGTGGCGGAGGAGACCGGCGACCTCAGCGGCTATCACTCGCCGTCGTACAAAAAGATTTTCTACGACGAGCTGCCCCGGGCCATGAACGCCCTCCTCACCGATCCCTCGCCCGAGGCGCAGGCGCGGGCCGCGGTGACGTACAACCTGATCGTCGAGGGAGTCATGGCCGAGACCGGCTACCACGGCTACTTCCAGGCGCTGGAGCGCAAGGGCGTGCTGCCCGGCCTGCGGGAGGGGCTCGGCAGGATCCAGCAGGACGAGTCGCGCCATCTCGCTTACGGCATCTTCCTGATCTCACGGCTGGTGGCCGAGCACGGCGTCTGGCCGGTCGTGGAGCAGCGCATGAACGAGCTGGTCGAGGCCGCGGTCAGCATCGTCGTGGAGACGTTCGGCGCCTACGAGACCGTCCCTTTCGGTCTCCGGGCCGAAGATTTCGTCGAGTTCGCCTCCACCCAGTTCAGCCGCCGCAGCGACCGCATCGAGCTGGCGCGCACCCAGAGCTTGGAGCAGATCTACCGGGCCGTGGACCTGGACCAGTGAGGCGTGGCAGTAGCTCTATTTGATTCTTGCTAAAAGAAAGTTCAAAGTTTCTCTCCATGAGAGAAAAGCTTCGTACGATTACCTTCACGACTCTCTACCCCAACGCCGCACGTCCCCGTCACGGCATCTTCATCGAGCAGCGCCTGCGCCATCTCCTCGGCACCGGGGAGGTGGAGTCCCGGGTCGTGGCGCCCAGCGCCTGGTTCCCCTCCGGACATCCGCGCTTCGGAGAGTGGGGGGTGTTCGGCCGGGTGCCCGCCGAGGAGGAGCGCCATGGGATCTCCGTCCGCCATCCGCGCTACATGCTTCTGCCCAAGGTGGGCATGAGCATGGCTCCGCTGACCATGGCGCTGGCATGTCGGCCGGTCCTGGCCGGGATGATCCGCAAGGGCTTCGACTTCGACGCGATCGACGCCCACTATCTCTACCCGGAAGGAGCAGCCGCGGCTCTGCTGGGCAGCTGGTTCCGCAAGCCCGTGATCGCCTCGGTTCTGGGCGACGACGTGATCGCCCTGCCGAAGTTCCGGCTGCCGCGCCGGATGATTCTCTGGACGGTGGCGCGGTGCGCGGGCGTGACCTCGGTCTGCCAGGCGCTCAAGGACGAGCTCGTGAAGGTGGGCGCCCCGGCGGAGAAGATCCGCGTCGTCCTCCACGGGGTCGATCTCGATCTCTTCCGGCCGGTGGACCGCGAGGCCGTGCGCCGGCGGCTCGAGCTTTCCGGAAAGGTCCTCCTTATCGTGGGGCACGTGACCCGGCGCAAGGGGCAGCACCTGGCGGTCGAGGCCCTTCCTCATCTCCCGGGGATGACCCTGCTGATCGCGGGGGACGGCTGGATGGAGGGGATGCTTCGGGACAGGGCCCGGGAGCTGGGGGTGGCAGACCGGGTCCGCTTCCTCGGCCAGGTGGCCCAGGAGGAGCTCAAGGACTATTACGGGGCGGCGGACGCCCTGCTGCTGCCTTCGAGCCGGGAGGGGATCGCCAACGTGCTGATCGAGTCGATGGCGTGCGGCACGCCGGTCGTGGCCACGCCGGTCTGGGGCACGCCGGAGGCCGTCAATGTGCCTGAGGCCGGGGTGCTCATGCGCGACCGCAGCCCGGGGGCG
>JANOCF010000536.1:0-9800 GCA_031412055.1 Holophagales bacterium
AACGACCCGCGCCTGCGCCAGCTCCGGCAGCGGATCACGGTGCGCTACCATCTGGCGCCGCTGAGCCGCCGCGAGACCGAGCAGTACATCCAGCACCGGCTGCAGGTCGCGGGGGCCAACGGCCGGCCGAGCTTCAACCGCTGGGCCATCGGCAGCATCTATCGATATTCGGGGGGCGTTCCGCGGCTGATCAACGCCGTGTGCGACAAGGCGCTCCTGTGCGGCTACGTGACCGGGGAAGACCAACTGACCTGGCGGCACGTGCGCCGGGCCATCCGAGAGCTGGAGGGCGACTTTTCTTGAGCCTGATCGACGAGGCCCTGAGACGGGCGCGCGAAGAAGCCGCGCGGCAGGACGCCGCCAAGCGGGACGCCCAGTACCGGCAGGTGCCGTCCTACGCCCCGCCGCAGCGGCGAGGGATCAGTCCGGCCCTGATCGGCGCCATCGTCGCCCTGTGCATCGTGGCGGGGATCGGCATCGGAGTCTTTCTAGGGCGCGACCGGAAAGCGGAGCCCGAAGCGGTGGAGACTTCGGCGCCCGCCTCTCCGGCTCTCCCTTCCGAGGAGCCGGCTTCGCGGCCGATCAGCGTCTCGGAGGAGACGCCGGAGATGCCGGCCGAACCTGTCCCGATCTCGACGCCCGAGCCCCAGCCCGAGGAACCGCAGCCTGTCCGGCAGGAGGTGCCGGTCTCGGAAGCGGAGCCTCTGGAGCCTCCGCCGGCCCTGGACCCGGAGCCGGTCCCTGTGGAGGTCCCCGAGACTCCGGCTCCCAGGCCCGAGCCGCCTCCGGCTCCCGTCCCCGAAATTCGGAGCTATGTGCGGGAGGTCCCGCTGCCGGACGGCGGCACGCTTCGGCTGAACGGAATCGCGTTCTCCGCCACCCAGCCGGTGGCGCTGATCGACGACAAGGTCCTCGGCAAAGGCGAGAGCTACCAGGGCTTCATCGTGGCGGACATCCGGGCCAACATGGTCGAGCTGCGGGGCAACGGGATGACCGTCCGCGTATCGCTCAAGTGACGCTCAAATGAGTGCTCAGCCGCTGCCGTTCGAGGTCCGCCACGAGCTTCCGGGGTGGGATCTCCTCTGGATCCGGGCGCGGCTCCTGGCTGGCCAGGAGAAGGACCTCGCCGCGCTCCGCCACGAAGTGGCCGAGGTCGCCCGCGCCAATTTCGAAAGGGACGGCCTGGCGCCCCATCCTACCGTGGCCGCCATTCGCTCGCTCTTCCGGGCTGCGGGCTGCGATCCAACCCGCTACCGCCCGTCCTCCGAGGCGCTCATCCGCCGTCTGCTCAAGGGCGAGGAGCTGCCCGTGATCCACCCCTTCGTGGACCTCAACAACTGTCTTTCCGTGGAGCTGGCCGTCCCCTGCTGCATCTCGGCCGATGGGACCTTCACAACGCCGGTCACCCTGCGGGCAGGCCGTCCGGGAGAGTCGGTGCAGTCGCTCCGCGGCCCGTTCAA
The DNA here is from genome assembly GCA_031412055.1 of Holophagales bacterium. Taxonomy (GTDB): domain Bacteria; phylum Acidobacteriota; class Thermoanaerobaculia; order Multivoradales; family UBA5704; genus DATMER01. The sequence continues at coordinate 1,461 of JANOCF010000536.1, forward strand.
CCTGGAGGGCAAGCCCCTGATGGAAGACCCTCAGGGACCGTTCAGCACCCCGATCACGGACAGCGAGCGGGTGAGGGTGACGGATGCGACCGAGCGCGCCTGGATGGTGGCCTATCTCCCTCACGGCACGGTCGATCCAGCGGACGCCCTGAAGCGTCTGAACGAGCTGATCGCCAAGGCGCCGGTAGCGGAGATGGAGCTCTTTGGAGTGTCCGGCTAGCCGGACAAGCGCTCGATCAAAGCCCTGAAGCTGGGGAAGATCTCCTCGACCACCTCGCGCAGAACCAGGACGATTGGACAGTCGCGATCGCTGCGCCGCCGCTCGCTGTCGAAGCAGACAGCCTCGCCGTCCGGACCCAGCGCAAACGGGATGTGCCCGGCCGGCAGCAGGGCCTCGACGAATCCGGGATCCCGGAAGATGGCCTCCTTCAGCCCGGAGAGGTCCGAGCCGGAAGGATTGGGCAGCAGGCGCAACGGCCCGAGGTCGGTCTCCTCATCCCAGGCGAAACCCGTGACGAGCTGCTCGAACAGGGGCGGAAAACGGCCGGGCAGCTTCCCGTAGAGCGGGTCGAAGATCTCGCGTCCGGCGATCACCAGCCGTGGAGACAGGTCGAACGCCGAAGCGAAGCGCTTGAGCTGCGCGGCGTCGCCAAGCCTGCCGAAGGGCAAGCGGGCCGCCGCTGAAGACGAGCCGGCCATCGTGGAGCCTTTCCGTGTCTGAATCTATATCGCTGGACGTATATTGCCACGGTCGGGCTTCTAACGCCAGACGGCATCACATCCGATTCCGGGCCGGCCCTGGCGTTCGAGGAAGTCGTCGACGAGGGCGCGCGCGATGCTCAACTTCGCTGGCAGCAGCGGCAGGTCGTCCAGTCCGAACCAGCGGGCGTCCTCGATCTCCGAAGGGTCGATGCGGATCTCTCCCCCCGCGTAATCCGCCACGAATCCGATCATGAGGGAGTTGGGGAAGGGCCACGGCTGGCTGCCGAAGTAGCGGATGTTCCTGACCTCGACTCCGACCTCTTCCCGGATCTCGCGCGCCACGGTGTCCTCCAGCGACTCGCCCGGCTCCACGAAGCCGGCAAGGGTGCTGTAGACGCCCGGCACGAAGTGCTGGGAGCGGGCGAGGAGCATGCGGTCGCCGCTTTCGATCAGGACGATCACGGCGGGGGAAAGGCGGGGGAAGTGCTGTAGCCCGCACTTCGGGCAGGTGCGAGAGCGCTCGCCGGGGCTCGCTACAGTCTCGGTGGCGCACCGGCCGCAGAAGCGGTGATTGCGGTCCCACTCCACGAGCTGGTACGCCCGGCCGGCGAGCTTCCAGGCCTCGTCGTCCATCTTTCCCCAGAGGCGGCGGAGCCCGAGGAAGGTCATGCCTGGCGGCGGCTCGGTCCCGGGCTCCAGGCCGACGGCATGGCAGGCAAGGCCCTGGATCTCCCCGATATGAAGGGGCTCTTCTCCCGCCAACTCGAGGTCCGCCCAAGCTTCGGAGTCAGGCACCGCCGCCGTTGTCTCCCCGTCCCGCACCAGCAACTCGTTGCCGCGGAAGGCGAACCACCATCGTATTTCGCTCGTCATGGGGAAAACTCTACTCGATGGACAGCGTTCGTCGACCGGCGGTCTCCCATGTCGCAAAGATCTGCCATTTCGCGACATGGACCGATAACCCCAGCCAGCGGGACGTTCGGATGTCGCAACAAGCCGTCGGGATGTCGCAGCTTGAGGTTGCCGAGCCTTCGGAACCCGAAGCGCCGGTCGGCGGTCCAGGTCGGGAAGGCGCCGACCGGCTTGGATGGACGCAATCCCAGCTTCAGAGAGGCCGAGCATCCTCTCGCGAGCGATCCCCGGACTCCATTCGCGACATCGGAGCGACAGTTTGCGCCATCGAAGAGCTTTGATGCCTCGAACTGCGCGAAGTTCGCGACATCGAGCTGCCAGCGGAAGGCTTGGAGCGTCTTGTTTGCGACATGGAGAGGCGTCGTGGAGGCTCCGGAAGCTTCCGATGTCGCAGCTTGAGCTTCTATTGCGACAAACTGCGCGTTTGTTGCGACGTCAGAAGGTCAGTTCGCGACATCGAGGCCGGTCGATGTCGCAGACTTGGGGAAGTATGCGACGTGCTGCGGGAAGTTTGCGACAAACTGCGACATCCTGATCGCCCGCGATTCGCTCTACCTCCTCTCGACCGCCCGGCGAGCCTCTTCGACCGAAGACGCGAGATCCTGGAGCAGCCTGAGGGAGACCTGCTCGGCCTCGGCGGCCTTCTGGAAGAGAAGGAAGGCGGCTAGCGCTTTCCGGTGATCATCGCGGGACTCTACTTGATTGCCCCGCACCTTCAGAACCGCTTCACATTGTCCGCCGGGTTGCGATCGATCCGCGTGATCCCGGGATCCACGGCCACGGACGACGGCTGCCCGTCGACGGTCAGCCGGATCTCGTTCATCCCGTGCCGCAGCGCGTGCCGACGCGAGTCGAGCACCTTCGCATCGGCCGTGATCGCGATCTCGACCGGCTCGTCGAAGGCGATGGGCTGCTCGTTGCCGCGGCCGTCCGCGCGGCTCTTGCCCGCGGCGATGCGGACGATCACGTCATAGCGGCCGTCGGCGCGGCGGCGGGCCTGCGCCGTATCGACGCGCAGATCGTAGAGCACGATCTCCCTCGTCCACTGATCGACGAGCGCCGCCTGCCGGGCATCCGCCACGGAGCGCAGATGGCGCACGAGATCCAGGCTCGTCGGACGCCGCTCCCGCATCACCGCGCGGATCGCCCGCTCCATGGACTCCTGCCCGAGGAGGTCGCGGAGCGCGAAGAGCACGACCGCCGCCTTGTTGTAGAAGAGGTACGGCTGCACGCCGGTCTTGTAGAGCGGCACCTCGGCGTACGTGGCTCCCGCGCGCCCGGAGAGGTACAGGTCCAGCTCGATCTCCAGCAGCCTCCGGACGTGCTCCCGTCCGCGCATGCGCTCGACGACCAGCAGCTCCGAGTACTTCGTCAGCGACTCGACGATCACCGTCGCCCCCTCCACGTCCGCGGCCTGGACGCGGTGGCCGAACCACTGATGAGCCACCTCGTGGGCGACGCGGCGCGCGACGAGATCGGGCCGCTCCCTGTCCCGCGCATCGGTGAGAAACCCCCGGTCCTCGCGGACATAGATCGTTCCGGGAAGAGCGTAGCCGGCCATCGGCCAGTACGACGGAATCTCGACGATCCTCAGCTCGCGATGAGGATACGGCCCGAAGCCGCTCTGCAGCACGTCGAGAGACGCCGCCGCGGCGTCGAGCATGTGCGCGACGTTCGCGGAATGGGCGGGGTGATGGTAGACCTCGATCGCAATCGGACCATGCTGCCGTCTTGCCACCGCGTAGCGGCCGGAGGTGACGGCAAACCGGTTGAGGATCGGCACGCCGGTGCGATAGCGGAACCATCGCCGTCCGCCGCTCTGCCAGGAGCGCTCCAGGCGGCCCGGCGCAACGGCGATCTGATCGCCGGTCGTGGACACGGTCAGATTGAGATCGACCCACTCGTCCACGGACGCATCGATCGCGCCATGCGATCCGTCCTCTTCCAGCACGGCGCCGCTCGCGCCGCCCAGCCCACGCTTGCGGCGCTCGCGCGGATCCGCGAGCTCGTAGCTGCCGCGATAGCCGAGAGTCGGGAAGGCGCGGAGGCTCAGCAGGAACGTGCCGTTGCCGGCCACCGAATAGTCCTGCTGTCCGCCGCCCATGCCGCCCATGCCGCCCATGCCGCCGATACCGCCGGAGTCGACGGAGAGATCGAAGCGGAGCTCCGCGCGGGAGCCGGGAGCGAGCGGCGGCTGGAAATCGAACCGGACCATGCCGAACCGCTCGTCCCTCGCGGCCAGCTTCGCCGAAGGGATCGACAACTCGGCCAGCCGTGCCTCCCGGCGTGTCGCCACGTACACGCTCGGGATCGGCTGCGTCGATTCGTTGACCATCGCGTACCGCCCCGTCACGCGATAGCCCTGCTCGGCGGGATGGAGATCGACCTGGCCGTCGACCGCGAAGATCCGCGGGCGCGGCAGGGCCTCGATCTCCTTGTAGATCTTCTCGTAATCCGCCTTCCAGTCGGACATTTCGGAAGAGGTGACGTAATCGTGAGCGATGTTCGTGTTGTAGAAGATCCAGCCGCCCGTCACGACAAACATCGCCGCCAGCGCGCGCGCCGTTCCGCCGGGCCGCGCCAGGAGCCGCAGGCGCTCCTTCAACGGCGCTGACAGCCGCCGCCGGAGCGCGGCAGCCATCGTCGCCAGCAGCAGGGCCAGCACCGCCCAGTGCAGCATGAACCCGTGGAACGGCGCCGCGGAACGGCCGAAACCGTTGAGATCCGAATGGATCACGGGTGGAGCCGAGGCGAAACGCCACAGGTCGTGCTCCAGCCCGAGGTCGGCGGCGCGGCGCGAAACGATCACGAAGAGAACAAAGAAAACCATCCCCGCGTACCGGTTCGGGCTCAGCGCGTGGATGAACAGCGACGCCCCGGCATAGAGCAGCAGCGGCACGCCCGCGAAGTAGAAAAACGAGAGATAGAGCAGCGGCTGGACGTCGAAATAACCTTTCGCAAGCTGCACGGCCATGCCGGCCGCGGCGCCGCCGAGGAGCAGCGCCCCGACGAGCGCCGCGAGCGCCGTCCACTTGGCGGCGATCATTGCCGCCGCGGAAGCCGGCGTGCTGTCGAGGATGGACGCCAGGCGGAACCGCTGCTCGCTCCAGAACAGCTCCGCGCCGTAGTAGAGGATGAAAATCGTTCCGAGGATCGAAGCGGGCACCTGGAGCGCCGCGAGAACCAGGCCCGTAGCGGGATAGGAAACCGAATCGTACTCGCCCTTGATCACGCCGCCGTAGATTTCGGAGATCGCCCATCCCAGCCAGACACAGAGAAGGAGCAAGGTGCTCTTCGTCGCGAGAGAGCGGAGATCGAGCCGGGCGCAGGATCGCCAGGTTGCAAGCCACGAGGGGGCGGCGGGCCGGACCGACAGCCGCTCGCTCCACGCGCGGACCGGTCTCGAAGCCTCCACCCGCGAGCCGGCGCGGGCGGAGGTCCTGCGCATCCTGAAATCGAACCTGCGGTAGACGAGCGCCAGGATTCCGAGCGCAACCGTGATCCAGAGCAGGCGATTGACAAGGAGCGTGCCCGCGAGAGGGATGAAGCGGCTGTTCTTCTCGGCTGCCGTCCAGTAGCGCGTCGCGTCGAAGAAGCTGGTGAGAGCGAACGGATCGAGAAGCGACGGCAGCGCTCCGCCTCCTCCGCCCGGCCGCGAACCGGCCATCAGCGGCGAATCGGTCAGCGCGGCGCAGACGAAGTAGAGGACATAGAGGACGATCGCCGCGGCGTGGGTCGCGATCGCATTGCGCGTCAGCACGGCCACGGCGAACAGCACGGCCGTGGCGAAGAAGACGTTCGGGAGTGTGATCACGCCGAGCGCCGCAAGGTAGGGGCGCGCATCCATCGCGATCCATGCCACGGCGCGCTCCGGCGCGAGCCAGGGCATGAGAGCGCCGATGGCCATTCCCACCCCGGAAAACGTGACCGCCGTCAGCGTCGCCAGGAACGCTCCCCCGAAGCGGCCGAGGAGAAAGTGGAGCTTCTCGGCGGGTGTCGTGTGAACGATCTCGCTCATGCGATGGTCGTCGTCGCGCAGCACCGCGTTCGCGGCGAAGATGCCCGCGATGACGAGCGCGACGAGCGACAGGAGCCCGAAACCCTGCATGACCAGCCAGGGTGAGTTGACGGCCACGTTGTCGGGCCCGAATCGCGTGGCGCTGAGCGCGAATCCGAAGAGGAAGAAGAGCAGCGAGGCGGCGAGGAACGCGGCCTGCCGCGAGTGATAGCGCCACTCGAAGCGCACGATCTCTGTCAGCACGCGACCGTATCCTCTCGCCGCGGAAGAGAGGAGAGGACGGAGAAGTAGACATCTTCGAGATCCGGCGGCGCCGGCTCGAACCCCGGCTCCAGAGGCCCGTCCGCGAGCACGTGAACCTGCGTCTGGCCGCCGAAGAGCCGCGTGGCGATGACGTGATGGGAGGCGCGGTAGCCTTCGACGGCGGACTTCGGCACGGTCTTGCGCCACAGCCTTCCATTCAGCTCCGCGATCAGGCGGGCCGGCTCGCCTTCGAGCACGATGCGTCCGCCGGCCAGGATGGCCATGCGCGGGCAGAGATCGCTCACATCCTCGACGATGTGCGTGGAGAGGAGCACGACCGCGTTCTCGCCGATCTCGCTGAGCAGGTTGTGGAAGCGGTTGCGCTCTTCGGGATCAAGTCCCGCGGTCGGCTCGTCGACGATGATCAGGCTCGGCGCGCCGAGCAGCGCCTGGGCGATGCCGAAGCGCTGCTTCATTCCGCCGGAGAACGTGCTCACCGCCTTGTTGCGCACGTCGTGGAGGTTCGTCAGCTCGAGAAGCGCGTTCACCTGCTCCCGCCGTGCCCGCTTGTCGCCGATGCCCTTCAGCACCGCGATGTGATCGAGCAGAAGCAGCGCCGGGATGCCCGGGTAGACGCCGAAATCCTGCGGCAGATAGCCCAGCCGGCGCCGCAGCTCCTGCGGCTCGGCCAGGACGTCGAGACCGTCCAGAGCGATCGACCCTTCGTCCGGCTCCTGCAGGGCCGCGATCGTGCGCATCAGGGTCGACTTCCCCGCGCCGTTGGGTCCGAGAAGCCCGAACAGTCCGCGCCCGATCGTGAGATCCACCCGATCGAGAGCGCGCACACCGTTGCCATATGTCTTCGAAAGTCCAGCGATGGTCAGCACGACGTCCCCTTCCCTTCCGGTTGGTTCTCCTACGCGACGATTCTGCGTAGAGTTTCAGGGTTCGGCCTGGGCCGCGCGAGCCCCTGTAGAGGAGATGCCCCTTCCAGGGGTGAGGAGCCTGCGTCCAGCCGGAGTTGCAGGCCGATGCGTGCCAACTGTGGAAAGTCGTTCCCGAACCTACAGCCCCATCAAGTGGGCCGCGAAGACTTCGTTGAACAGGGCTCCGGGACGGCGGTCGCGCAGGATGCGGACGGCGTCCGGACCGGGCACGCCCAGGTAGCGGAGAATCAGGCCGGCGACGAGGGCGGAGCGGTTGAAACCCATCCCGCAGTGCGAGAGAACCTTGTGGCCGGTCTCGACCATGTAGGCGCCCAGGCGAGCCACGGCTTCCAGCTTGTGCGGGTCGGGAAGGTCCTCGTCATAGATAGGGAAGTAGACGTAGAGGACATGGTTCGGCATCGTGGGGATGCAGTGGTCGAGACCTCCCTCGAGGTCGATCACCACCGTGATCCCATGCTTCTCTACGTAGCTCCAGTCCTCGATCTTCGGCGAGAGGAAGAGGCAGCCCTTTTCGTCGACGCAGATGATGTCCATCAGGCCACGTCTCCTTTGCGCAGGTATTGATCGATCATGACCGCCGCGATGTTGCCGGTGCCCATGGCCACGGCGACCTGCTGGGTCATGGGGCGGAGATCCCCCGCGATCCAGACGCCCGGGACGTTGGTGTCTCCCCGCTGCGACTTCGGCTGGGCGTGGTAGCCGGTGGCGGCCATCTCTACCCCGAGCTGCTGCGCGAGATCGGTCCGTCCCCGCACCGGGCTGGAGACGAAGAACGCATCCGCGTTCAGGATCGAGCCGTCCTGAAGCTCCAGTCCGGAGAGATCCCGCTTCCCGCGCCCCCCGATACCTCCGCCGATCAGCCGCTTGATCTGTCCCGGGATGACCGGAATCCCCTTCTCCCGCAGCTTTTCGGCATGGCGCTCCGGCAGGTCGGTAGCGGCCGTGGCGAGGATGCGCAGCCGGTCGGTGTAGCGAGAAAGGCCGACAGCCATGCCGGCCGCGTTGTCCGCGCCTCCGACCGCGATCACGATCGTGTCCTTGTCGCGGATCTCTGGGGCTTCGCAGTCCGGGCAGTAGAAGAGGTTGCCCTTGCCGGCGTACTTGAAGCAGGGGGTGAAGTCGCCGTCCACGAGCGGATGGTAGCGGGCCACTCCGGTCGCGAGCAGTACGGTGCGCCCGCGCCACGTCTCGCCGCCTTCGCCGGTCAGGAGGAAATCGCCTTCACTCCCCTCCGCCTTGACCACGCTGGCGCGCCGGATCTCGGCTCCCATCTCCTCGGCCTGCGCCTTGAGGCGCTTCTGGATATCGATTCCCCGCACCGTGGGCATGCCCGGAACGTTGTAGAGCTCTTCCAGGGTGAAGAAGAGCGGGCCGGTGACGCGGTCCAGGAGCAGCGTCTTTCTCCCGTGCCAGGCGAGGTGGAGAGCGGCCGTCAAACCGCCCGGACCGCCGCCCACGATCAGGGTGTCGTAGAGCGTCATCCTAGAGACGCCACCAGTCGTAGGCGCCTTTTTCGTC
>JANOCF010000537.1:0-3098 GCA_031412055.1 Holophagales bacterium
GATCCAGATCGAGCGCCCGTGCGTGCCCACGACCAGGCTGTTGTCCTTGAGCGCGAGGTCGTGCACCGCCACCGTGGGCAGGTTCAATCGCAGCGAGTGCCAGGTGGCGCCGTCGTCCCGGGAGAAGGCCACGCCGCGCTCCGTGCCGAGATAGAGCATCCCCTTCTTCGTCAGGTCCTCCCGCACCGAGTGCAGGTAGACGTCGCGGGGCAGATCGCCGTCCAGGCGCTTCCAGGTGCGGCCATGGTCGGAGGTCTTCCACAGGTACGGCCGCATGTCGTCCATGCGGTGAGCGTCCACCACGAGGTAGGCCGTGCCCGCGTCGAAGCGGGAGGGCTCGAGCATGCTCACCGTTCCCCAATCGGGCAGTCCGGGGACGTTCTTGGTCACGTTCTCCCAGCGGCCTCCGCCGTCCCGGGTCACGTGCACCAGACCGTCGTCGCTGCCTGCCCAGATCAAGCCCTTCTCGACCGGCGACTCCGCGATCACGAACACCGTGCAGTACGTCTCGACGCCCGTGTTGTCGCCGGTGATGGGGCCGCCGGACCACTGCTGCTTGGACTCGTCGTCGCGGGTCAGGTCCGGGCTGATCGCGGCCCAGGTCTGGCCGCCGTCCTGCGTGCGGAAGACCACGTTGGCGCCGTGATAGACCGTCTTCGGGTCGTGCGGCGAGATGTGGATGGGCGCCGTCCACTGGAAGCGGTAGCGCATGTCCTTGCCGGCCCAGCCCGACGGGTTGTCCGGCCAGGCGCTGACGTTGCGGACATCGCTGGTGCGGTGGTCGTAGCGGGTCATGATGCCCAGGTACTCGCCCGCGTAGACGATGTTCGGATCCGACGGATCGGACACCACCCAGCCGGCCTCGCCGCCGCCCACTCCGTGCCAGTCCGCGTTGCTGATCCCGCGGTAGCTGAGCGTGTTGCTCGGCGCCTGCGCGGTGCCGATGTCCTGGATGGCGCCGGCCACGTGGAACGGCACCCGGTTGTCCACCGACACATGGTAGAACTGGCTGATCGGCAGCGCCGCCGCCGTCCAGGTCTCGCCGCCGTCCAGCGACACGTCCACCCCGCCGTCCGTCGCCCCGATCATCCGCTTCGGGTCCATGGGATCGATCCACAGGTCGTGGTGATCGCCGTGGCTGAGCGAAAGCCGCTTGAACGTCTTGCCGCCGTCGATGCTCTTGAGCATCGGCACGTTCGGAGCCCAGACCTCGTCCGGGTTGGACGGGTGGACCGTCAGCGTCGTGTAGTACCAGGCGCGCTGCCGCAGCTCGCGGCTGCGCGTGGCGAGCGTCCAGCTCTCGCCGCCGTCGTCCGAGCGGAAGAGCCCGCCCTGCTCGGCCTCGATGAGCGCGTAGACCCGCCGGCCGTCGGACGGCGCCACCGCCACGCCGATCTTGCCCCAGATCCCTTCCGGCAGGCCGCTCTCCTTGAGCTGCTTCCAGGAGTCGCCGCCGTCGCGCGACATCCAGAGCCCGCTGCCCGGTCCGCCGCTGGTGAGCTCCCAGGGTCGGCGCCGGGCCTGCCACATGCCGGCGAAGACGATGTTCGGGTTCGAGGGGTCGAGAGCCACGTCCGAGGCGCCCGTGTCGGCGTCCTTCTTGAGCACCTGCACCCATGTCTTGCCGCCGTCGCGGGTGCGGTACACGCCGCGCTCGGGGTTGGGACCGAACGCGTGGCCGAGGACCGCGGCAAAGGCGATGTCCGGGTTCTTCGGGTGGACGGCCATGGTCCCGATCTGCCCTTCCTGCTTCCACACGTGGTTCCAGCTCTTGCCGGCGTCCGTGGACTTGTAGATGCCGTTGCCCGCGGCCACGTTGCCCCGGATGTTCGCCTCGCCCGAACCCACGTAGATCACGTTGGGGTCGGAAGGCGACACCGCGATCGAGCCGGTGGAGGAGATGGGCTGATCGTCGAAGACCGGCCGCCAGGTGGAGCCGCCATCGGACGACTTCCAGACTCCGCCCGAAGCCGTGGCCGCGTAGTAGATCCGAGGATCGCCGGGCACACCGGAGGCCCGGGCCACGCGTCCGCCCCAGGCCGGGCCGATCGAGCGGTACTTGAGCCCCGAGAGCTCGGAGGGATCGGAGAGACCCGTGGAGTCCTTGGTGGAGCCCTTGGCCGCGAGGGCAGGGACCGCCAGCAGCAGGACGAGGATCCAGGTCAGGGACCAAGCCAGGGAAAAACTACGCAGGACGGGTCTGGGCATCCGCACACCTCGAAGAGAGTGGATCGGAACAGGATGTACCGGCGTGAGCTTAGCCAAACGGAGCAGAGGGGAGCAAGTCGAAGAATCTAAAAGACACAAAGGATTCAAAAGGACATTCGACCGTCCTTTACGTCCCTTGGGTCCTTTATGTCCTTCAGATCCTTTTCAAGGCAGCTCGTAAGCCCGCTCATCCGGATCCGGATTCTCGCGGTACAGGATGATCACGTGCCCGATCCGGCCGGCCACCTCGGCGGCGACCTCGCTCGCGAGACGGGTGGCGATCTCCTCTTTCTCTTCGCGGGGCACCGCGGCCTGGACCTTGACCAGCTCGTGGGCGTCCAGCGCCTCGTCGACCTGCCGGATCGTGCCCTCGGTGAGGCCCTGCTTGCCGATCTGGACGATGGGTTTCAACGCGTGGGCCTGGCCGCGCAGCCACTTCCTCTGGGCACTGGTGAGAGTCGTCATGGAAAGCATTGTAGACTCAGGCAGGTTCAAAAGAGGAGAGACATGTCCGACCGCAAGTACAGGCAGAGTGGGTACCAGGATTCCGGCCAGCGCGAGGAGCGTTCTGCCCGCGCGCCCCAGGGTCCGCGGGAGAAGAAGGAAGGCCCGCGCGGCCGGGGGCTCGGAAACCCGTCCGAGTCCGTGTTCCGCTGTGCCAAGTGCGGCGAGAAGCAGTCGGCCCTGGCCGAGATCCCTTTCGACGCCGCCTGTGCCAAGTGCGGCGCCGACGTCCACACCTGCTCCAACTGTGTCTCCTTCGATACCTCCGCGCGCTGGGAGTGCCGCCGGTTTGAAGAGATCCCGGCCCGCATCATGAAAAAGAGCACCCGCAACGACTGCCCGCTCTTCACCCCGAAAGCCGCCCAGGAGTTCGCCAGGGACGCCGG
>JANOCF010000538.1:0-5792 GCA_031412055.1 Holophagales bacterium
ACGCGATGTGGGCCTGGGTCCCTCTGTGCCTGCTGGCGAGCTATGGCCGTGCCGGCTGGAGCGCGGAGTCTGCCCGCCTCGCAGGCTTCGGGGTTCTGGCTGCCGGAGCGGCCGGCTCCGTTCTGGCGGGTCTGCTCGCGGACCGGCTCGGCCGTACCCGGATCACGGTCTGGAGCCTGGCGCTCTCCGGCGCCTGCGCCCTGAGTGCGGGGCTGTTCTTCGATCATCCCGCGATCCTGACCGCCGTCTGCGTGGTCTGGGGCTTCTCCGTGGTGGCGGACAGCGCCCAGTTCAGCGCCGCCGTCACCGAGCTCTCCGACCCACGGTACGTGGGCACGGTCCTGACCCTTCAGACGAGTCTCGGATTCCTCCTGACCCTGTTCACGATCCGGATGATCCCGCCCCTGGTGGACCGGATCGGCTGGGACTACGCGTTCATGGTTCTGGCTCTGGGTCCAGTCTTCGGGATTGTCAGCATGCTGCGCCTCCGAGGTTTGCCCGAGGCGGAGCGGATGGCGGGCGGGAAGCGGTGAGGCTCTACTGGGGATTGAGCTCGTACTGGCCTTTTTCGAGTGGGACTCTGGTCCCATCCGGGAGGATGGCGACGACTCGCTCGTTCTCCCAGACATAGACTGGCCGCCCGGCACGCCAGTGCTCGGCAATGGCGGCGGCGACCGCCTCCTTCATCGCTTTCTCTGCCTTGACGACCAGGGGCGGAAAGCTCAGGCTGTCGTGCTGATTCATTTCGATCTCGCCTCGCGCTCTATTCTATAGAAGGTGTCTGGATCGACAAGGAGCCTCTCCCTATCGTCACAGAAAGCAAGAAGTCTTGGAGACTCTTCCGAGTTGTCGAAGAGGAGCCACGAATCGAGGAGAGGAGCGTAAAGCTGAAAAAAGTTGGCAACTCCCTTGGAGAACCGACGGCGTACGACATCTTCGGGCACAGAATGCCCACCCGCTTGGACACGTTCGCGAACTCTCGCCAGAGCGACCTCTGGATCGGGAAGCCATAAGAAAAGGATATGAATTCTGTAGCTTTGGTCCTTTAGCTTCCGGACCAAGGATGTGTAGCCCCGTCCTGCCAGGGTCGTCTCGAATCCGAAATCCACCCGTGCCTTAGCCAGCGCATCGATTCTCTCCAGCATGAGCCGTCCGGCCTGGATCGCGAGGCTCTCCGGATTGAAGGGCGAGAGGCCCGCTGCGATCAGGTCAGCGTTCACGAACTCCTTGCAGTCCGCGTACGCCGGCAGGAAGAGACGGGCGAAGGTACTCTTACCGGCACCGTTCGGGCCGGCCACTATATAAACGTTGGGAGAACGGCTTGGCGTCTCCACCGGGCGTTCCGAGGTCGACAAAGAGACGGGTTCTACGTCTCCATCGGGACCTTCATCTCACCCTTGGCCCGGGCCTTCAGGTAGTCCCGGTTCATCTGGGCGATGAAGTCGATGGAGATCTCCTTGGGACAGACGGCCTCGCACTCGGCGAAGTTCGAGCAGTAGCCGAAGCCCTCCTGCTCCATCGCCTCCACCATCGCCAGGGCGCGGTCGTACCGCTCCGGCTGACCCTGGGGCAGCATGTTGAGATGCGAGACCTTGGCCGAGGTGAAGAGCTGCGCGGCGCCGTTCGGGCACTGCGCCACGCAGGCTCCGCAGGCGATGCACTGCGCCGCGTCGAAGGCCCGGTCCGCGATGGGCTTCGGCACCGGCGTCAGGTTCGCCTCCGGAGCGCTGCCCGTCGACACCGAGATGAAGCCGCCCGCCGCGACGATGCGGTCGAACGAGCTGCGGTTCACCATCAGGTCGCGGACCACCGGGAAGGCCTTGGAGCGCCAGGGCTCCAGGTGCAGCTCGTCGCCGGTCTTGAAGTGGCGCATGTGGAGCTGGCAGACCGTCGTGGCCGGCTGCGGACCGTGCGCGTCGCCGTTGATCATGAAGCCGCAGGAACCGCAGATGCCCTCGCGGCAGTCGTGGTCGAACGCCACCGGCTCTTCTCCGCGGCTCACGAGCTGCTCGTTCAGGACGTCCAGCATCTCCAGGAAGGAGCTGTGCTCGTTGACGTCCTTCACCTCGTACTTGACCATCTTGCCCGTGGCCGAGGGTCCCGGCTGGCGCCAGATGTAGAGCGTGAGATCCATTACTTGTAGCTCCTCTGAGAAGGCTTCACGTACTCGAACGTCAGCTCTTCCTTGTGCAGGACGGCGCCCTGGTCGGGACCTCCCCACTCCCAGGCGGCCACGTACGAGAACTTCTCGTCGTCGCGCAGCGCCTCGCCCTCCGGAGTCTGGTACTCCTCCCGGAGATGGCCGCCGCATGACTCGTCACGGTCGAGGGCATCGATGCACATCAGCTCGGCCAGCTCGAAGTAGTCGGACACTCGGCCCGCCTTCTCCAGCTCCTGGTTCACGCCGCCGGGCGAGCCCACCATCTTGAGGTTGCTCCAGAACTCCTGCCGCAGCTCCGGGATGAGCTGCAGAGCCTTCTGGAGGCCGGCCTCGTTGCGCGCGATGCCGCAGTAGTCCCACACGATCCGGCCGAGCTGGCGGTGGAAGCTGTCCGCGGTCCGCTTGCCGTTGATGTTCATCATGCGGTCGATCCGGTCCTGGACCTCGGCTTCGGTGGCCCGGAACGCGTCCGTCTCCGTGGTGACGGCCTGCCCGAGGAAGCCCGTGAGGTAGTCGCCGATCGTGTACGGGATGACGAAGTAGCCGTCCGCCAGACCCTGCATCAGCGCGCTCGCGCCCAGGCGGTTGGCGCCGTGGTCGGAGAAGTTGGCCTCGCCCAGCACGAACAGGCCCGGGATGTTGCTCATCAGGTCGTAGTCCACCCAGAGGCCGCCCATGGTGTAGTGCGGCGCCGGGTAGATCCGCATCGGCACCTGGTAGGGGTTCTCGCCGGTAATCTTGTCGTACATCTCGAAGAGGTTGCCGTACCTCTCCTCGATCGTCTTGCGGCCCAGGCGCTGGATGGCGGCCGAGAAGTCGAGATACACCCCGTTCTTCTGCGGGCCCACGCCGAGCCCCTCGTCCACCACCGTCTTGGCATTGCGGGCGGCCACGTCGCGCGGCACCAGGTTGCCGAAGCTCGGGTACTTGCGCTCCAGGTAGTAGTCGCGCTCGCCTTCGGGGATCTTGTCGGGCGAGCGGGTGTCCTTCGGGTCCTTGGGCACCCAGATACGGCCGTCGTTGCGCAGCGACTCGCTCATCAGCGTGAGCTTGGACTGGTAGTCGCCCGAAGCCGGGATGCAGGTCGGGTGGATCTGCGTGTAGCAGGGGTTCGCGAACAGCGCGCCCCGCCGGTGAGCCCGCCAGGCAGCCGTGACGTTGGCGCCCTTGGCGTTGGTCGACAGGTAGTAGACGTTGCTGTAGCCGCCGGTCGCCAGGACCACGGCGTGTCCGGCGTGGCGGTCGAGCTTGCCCGTGGTCAGGTCGCGGGTGATGATGCCCACCGCCTTGCCGTTCTCCACCACCAGGTCGAGCATCTCCGTGCGCGGGTACATCGCCACCATGCCGGCGCCGATCTGCCGGCTGAGGGCCTGGTAGGCGCCGACGAGGAGCTGCTGGCCGGTCTGGCCGCGGGCGTAGAAGGTGCGGGCCACCTGGGCGCCGCCGAACGAGCGGTTGTCCAGCAGGCCGCCGTACTCGCGGGCGAAGGGCACGCCCTGGGCCACGCACTGGTCGATGATGCTGACCGACAGCTCGGCCAGACGGTGGACGTTGCCCTCGCGGGCGCGGAAGTCACCGCCCTTGATCGTGTCGTAGAACAGCCGGAAGATGCTGTCGCCGTCGTTGTGGTAGTTCTTGGCCGCGTTGATGCCGCCCTGAGCGGCGATGGAGTGGGCGCGGCGCGGCGAATCCTGAAAGCAGAAGCACTTCACGTTGTAGCCGAGCTCGCCGAAGCTGGCCGCGGCCGCGGCGCCGGCGAGGCCCGAGCCCACCACCAGGATGGTGAACTTCCGCTTGTTGTTCGGGTTCACCAGCTTGAGGTGGTTGCGGTGCTCCAGCCACTTGCTCTCCAGGGGACCTGACGGGACTTTCGCGTCGAGCGCGTCGAGCTTCATGGAAGGAGTCTCCTAGCGCACCAGGCCGGTCATCACGGCCAGGGGGAACGAGATGTTGCCGAGGGTGATCAGCCACGCGAAGCCGTGGGCGAACCAGCTCCGCCAGTGGTTGAACCGGGGATGGTTCCAGCCCAGAGACTGAAACAGGCTCCACACGCCGTGGTACAGGTGGAGCCCCAGGGCGATGTTGGCAACGATGTAGAACAACGACACCCACCAGATGCTGAAGCTGGCCACGAGGTTCTCGTAGGGCCTGCCCTCCACGAAGTTGGGGTGGACCGTGCCCGTGGTGAAGTCGAGGATGTGGTAGATGATGAAGAGAAGGACGATCACGCCGCCCCAGCGCATGGTCCGCGAGGCGTAGTTCGTGTGGTTCTTCTCCTTGTACTCGTAGCGCGAGGGCCGCGCGGCCTTGGCCGTCTGCGTGAGCGACCAGGCGGCCCAGATGTGCAGCCCGACGCTCGCGAGCAGCACGAGCCGGGCAATCCAGAGAAGACCGTTCGGCGGCAGCGCCGGGGCGCCCACCTGGCGCAGGAACGTGCCGTACTCGGCCATGTGCTCCGCGCCCGTGTACAGCTTCAGGTTTCCCACCATGTGGATGAAGACGAAGCCGAAGAGGATGATGCCCGTGACGGCCATCACCGCCTTCTTGCCGACTGCCGATCGAGTGAGATCCGTGAACCAGGACATGCTTTCCCCTTCTTGGATGCCGGGACGCGGCCTATCCTATGTCAACCGGGGTCAGTTGTGAATTCCGTCACAAGCCCGGCGATCAGCCGGGCGTGCGGCGCCTGCGGCGGCGGCGCGGCCGGGGCCGGACCTCCGCTTCGGCGGACGCCTTGACCGGCGGCCGGCGCCGGGCCGCGGCGTCCCACTCGGCCAGGGCCTCTCCGCCCTCGTTGGTCGCCGCCACCAGGATCTCGAAGAGCAGGCGGGCGTCGTCGAACGCGGTCTTGCGGGTGAACCTCACTCGCTCCGGCAGGGTCCACTGGGGCTCGCACAGGCGCTGAAACCCGATGAGGGCTTGGACGATCTGCTGCGATTTGAGGTTCGAGACCGTGAAGCGGGACAGAAACGGCGCGATCTCCTCCTCCACCAGGAGGTCGAGGGCCGACCGGGTCATGGGACGCTGGTCGATGGCCTCGATGTCGTAGCGCCGCAGGAGCACCTTGGGCAGTAGCAGGGCAGCCAGGAGCGCGATGTCGGAGAGCTGCCGTCCGCTGGTGATCATGCGGTCGATGACCGGCAGGATCTGGCCGAAGTCGCCGATCCCGCGCTCACCGGCCGACACCATGGCGTAGGCCTCGGGCAGCAGGATCTCGAGGATCCCCAGGTCGAGCATCCACTGCATGGCCGCGCCGGCATGGCCGCAGCGCAGGAGCTGCGCGATCTCCTCGGTGACCCGCGCGGGCGAGGCCTTGTCCAGCTCCTTGCGGTGCCGGTGAATGGCCTCCTGGGTCTGTGTCTCGATGCCGAACCCCAGGCGGGCGGCGAACTCGCAGGCCCGGAGCATGCGCACCGGATCTTCCCGGAAGCGCTTGTCCGGATCGCCGATGACCCGGACCAGCTTGCGGTCCAGGTCCTCGATGCCGCCCACGTAGTCGATGACCGAGTAGTCGCCGATGCTGTAGAACAGCGCGTTGATCGTGAAGTCGCGCCGGAAGGCGTCCTGCTCCGGGGTGCCGTACGTGTTGTCGCTGGTGATCAGGAGCTCGCCGGGCTCGCTGCGCTGCTCC
>JANOCF010000539.1:0-3103 GCA_031412055.1 Holophagales bacterium
GTCCTGGAGATCGAGGAGGTAGGTCTTGACGGCGGAGGTGTCAGGGGAGGAAGTCAACTCTCTTCGCCAAAGTAGAACTGATTGGCTGGAGAGTCTAGCGCGATGCGGAGCCGATCGAGCAGCCCGGTATACCCCAGAAACGTCTCGCCATGCCATCGCCGCGAGATGAAGAAGGTCGCCTGGAGCTCCAGGGAGAGCCCCTCCTCCGCGACCAGGATCAGCGGAATCCGCTCCAGCCGCCCTTGCAGGCTGCCCGCAGCCGTCTGCATCCTGACAAGCTCGCCGGCACCGTCGAGCAGACCCAGCTCCTCGGCGATATCGCGTTGCAGCACGGACCAGGCAGCTCCCGTGTCCAGCTGAGCGAGCGTGGGTCTTCCTCTCTCAACGGCCGGAAACCTGACTCGTACGTAGACCTTGGATGTCGGCTCGCGAAGCTCCAAACCAACATCCAAGAACTTCGCGGCGCCGGTTGTGAAGTGCTGTCCGTTCCGTTGCAGCATGCTAGGGGATGCGATGAATCAGCGGCTCTACGGGGGTCTCGATGTCCCGGAGTCGAGCCAGGAGATCCCGGAGGGAGTCTGTAGCGAGGACCAGCGTCTCTCCCGAAAGAGCCACCCACTTGCCGTGGAAGTCTCGGGCGTGCTCCTTCAGCCAGCGGTACTCTCCGGTCCTGTCGACGTCCCTCTCGTCGATCTTCCGGATACGCGGCGGAGCGAAGATCTCCCGGAGCGTCGATCCGGCAGGCACGAGATCCCCTGCGCTCTCCAGGAGGCTCCTGGCCTCGGAGATCCTTCCCTCCGCGAGGAGGGCTCGAATCTCCTCCTCTGCACTGAAGGGTTCACGTTTCTTTTCAGGGATGCTCATGCCCGCCCTCACGATCTCGTCCAGGAACGACTTTTGTCGTCCTCTGGGAGATCTTACTCCTAGTCCGCCCGGATCGGGAAGAGCTCGGCTCGGCGGCGGTCGCTTCGCTCTAACCCTAGATCAGTTCCAGGAATTCATCGACCGTGAGACCTGCGCTGCGGATCAAGGCCCGCAAGGTCCCAACTGAGAGTTCTTTGTGCTGTGGGATCGAGAGATTGACGCGCACTCCCGGTTTGATCAGAACGAGGTGGCTTCCCACTTGTCCGATCCGCTGCCAGCCCGCCTTCTCGAAAGCTTTCGCGGCCTCTTTGCCCGAGATGTTCCCCAGTCGCCCCACGGCTAGACCGCGACGAGGACGATCGGCTTCTCAGGAGTCGCGACCAAGCCGGCGAGGGCCTTCTGATCCTCGGCCCAGAGCCAGGCGGTGATAGCTTCCTTGATGTTCTCCAGGGCTTCCTTCTCGTCCCGCCCCTGAGAGACACAGCCGGGCAGGGCTGGACACTCGGCGACGATCCAATCGTCCTCGGCCTCTGTCAAAGTCACGTGAAAAATCATCGTCCTCCCTCCGCCCGGATCGGGAAGAGCTCGGCTTGGCGTCGGTCGCCGTTGGGGACGGGGTAGTCGCCGGTCCAGCAGGCGGTGCAGTAGCTGTCGGGCGGACCGCTCACGGAGCTGAGCATGCCCTCGATCGAGATGTAGGCGAGGCTGTCGGCGCCGATGTACTCGCGGATCTCCTCGATGCTGCTGCGCGCGGCTATCAATTCTTCCCGGTTCGGGGTGTCGATGCCGTAGTGGCAGGGCCACTGCGTCGGCGGCGCCGAGATGCGCACGTGGACCTCCGAGGCGCCTCCCTCGCGAACCATGCGGACGATCTTGCGCGAGGTCGTGCCGCGCACGATCGAGTCGTCCACCAGGACCACGCGCCGGCCTTCGAGCAGGTCCCGCACCGGGTTCAGCTTGATCTTCACGCCGAAGTTCCGGATCGACTGCTTGGGCTCGATGAACGTCCGGCCCACGTAGTGGTTCCGCACCATCCCGAACTCCAGCGGCAGACCCGACTCGCGGCTGTAGCCCATGGCCGCGAAGAGGCCGCTGTCCGGCACCGGCACCACGATGTCCGCGGCAGCCGGCGCCTCCCGCGCCAGGCGGGCTCCCATCTTCAGGCGCGACTGCGATACCGGGTCGCCGAAGACCTTGCTGTCCGGACGCGCGAAGTAGACATGCTCGAAGATGCAGCGCGCCGGCTGCGGCAGCTGCTTCAGCCGGAAGCTCTCCACCTTGCCGTTGCGCGCCACCACCACCTCGCCGGGCTCCAGCTCGCGGATCGGCTTCGCCTCCAGCAGGTCGAAGGCGCAGCTCTCGGACGCGAAGCACGGAGAGCCGTTGCGCTCGCCCAGGATCAGCGGGCGGAAGCCGTAAGGGTCGCGGGCCGCGATCAGGCCGTTGTCGGTCACCAGGAGCAGCGAGTAGGCGCCACGCACCTGCTCCAGGGCGATCAGGAACGACTCCACGATGTCCTTGCGCGGGTTGCGCGCCATCAGGTGGAGGATGACCTCGGTGTCGCTCGTGGTCTGGAAGATCGAGCCCTCGTTTTCCAAACGCTCGCGGATCTCCACCGGGTTGGTCAGGTTGCCGTTGTGGACGATGCCGATCGGACCCATCGAAGTCTTGACCACGATGGGCTGGGCGTTGGCGACCACGCTGGAGCCGGCGGTGGAGTAACGGGTGTGGCCGATCGCCCGGAAGCCGGGCAGGCGCTCGATCACGTGCTCGGGAAAGACGTCGGAGACGTGGCCCATGCCGCGCTCCAGGTGGATCTGGCGGCCATCCCACGAGACGATGCCCGTGCTCTCCTGTCCCCGGTGCTGGAGCGCGTACAGGCCCAGGTAGGTCAGGTTCGAAGCGTCGTCACCGCCTTCGATGCCAAAGATGCCGCACATCGGAAGAGTCCTCGCCTGAAAAGAAGGACGAGCCGGCGTTTCCCGCACGGCTCGCACCCTTGTAACCACCAGATCGTGGTGGAAATTCTACTTCAATCGATCCCCTACAGGCCCAGCGCCCTGGGCAGCGCGGTGGACCAGATCTCGCGCAGACCGGCGACCGGCGCGCGCAGGATTTCGCCCGCGCTCCGGACGACCAGGTCCTCTCCTCCCACCTCGCCGACATCGGCCGCCGGAACCCCGGCCGCCTCGGCGGCCTCCAACAGCCGGTCAAGCATGGCCGGAGCGCAGGCCACGAT
>JANOCF010000540.1:0-1517 GCA_031412055.1 Holophagales bacterium
CCCGCTTCGCGGGAGAGGGAGCCTCCACCCGCCCTCCATAGAACAAGGTTGTGCTCCGGGCGTACGTCTCCCCCTCTCCCGGGGAGGGTGTGCTTGGGAGGAGCGGGAGAGGGGGCCGGGGGGTGAGGGCCCTCATCCCAATCCTCCCAGAAACTCCCCCACTTCCTTGGCCACCCGCCGCCCCGCCCGCCCATCCCAGAGCCGCGGACAGCTCCCCTGCTTGTAGCGCCCTTCCAGGACGTCCCCCACCAGGCTGTCGAAGAGGGTCCAGTTGTTCCCCACTAGGGTGCTCGTCCCCTCGGTCAGGGTGATCGGCCGCTCCGTGGTGGAGCGCAGGGTCAGGCAGGGGATGCCCAGCGCGGTCGACTCCTCCTGGAGTCCGCCCGAGTCGGTGATGATCAGCCGCGCCTGCGAGGACAGGCCCAGAAACTCCATGTAGCCCAGCGGCTGAGTGAGGATCACCTGGGGATCGTCGGCCAGCACCGGCTCCAGCCCGAGCTCCCGCAGCTTGCGCTCGGTCCGCGGGTGGACCGGGAAGACCACGGGCACACGGCGGGCCGTGCTCAGCAGGGCGTCCACCACCTGCGCGAGCGCGCCGGGCTCGTCCACGTTGGACGGACGATGGAGGGTCCAGACCGCGTACTCGCCCGGGCGAAGGCCCATCTTCTCGGGCTGCCCCAGGTCGCGGGCCGCCTGGAGCTGCAGGACCAGGGCGTCGATCATCACGTTGCCCACCAGCCGGATGGCCCCCTCGGGGCGCCCCTCGCGGAGAAGGTTGTCCACGCCGCTGGGCTCCGACACCAGAAGGAGGTCCGAGATCGCGTCGGTGAGCACGCGGTTGATCTCCTCCGGCATGGTGCGGTCGAAGCTGCGCAGCCCGGCCTCGACATGGATCACCGGGATGCCCAGCTTGACCGACGCGAGCGCGCAGGCCACGGTCGAGTTGACGTCCCCGACCACCAGGGTGGCGTCCGGGCGCGGGTCGGCCGACATCAGCCACGACTCGTAGCGCTCCAGCACCCGGGCGGTCTGCTGGGCGTGAGTTCCGGAGCCGACCTCCAGGTGGACGTCGGGGTCGGGCAGGCCGAGCTGGGCGAAGAAGCGGTCGCTCATGGCCTCGTCGTAGTGCTGGCCGGTGTGGACCAAAACCGGCCGGATCTCCGGGGCTATCTCCCGCAGCCCGGCGAGAACCGGGGCCATCTTCACGAAGTTGGGGCGCGCGCCCACGATGCAGGCCAGGACCTTCATTCAACCCTCCGGATCACACCCAGGTAGTGCGTGTCGAGCACCCGCAGCGCCTCCAGCAGCGCGGCCAGGGTCCAGGAGACCGGCACGATCCGCCGGGCGAGCGGGGGCGCCAGGGTCGCCCTCCGCAGCCGGACCCGGCAGCCGGGGAACAGCTCTCCGATCTCCTTCCGCCGGACACCGCGGACGTTCGGGTTGGAGGGATTGTCCACGAAAAAGTCGTACCAGACGATGGCTCCCCCCGGAGCGAGCACGCGCAGCATCTCCGCCGC
>JANOCF010000541.1:0-2566 GCA_031412055.1 Holophagales bacterium
CGTAGCCGACGGCGAACACCGGGCCACGCTCCGCGTGGCTCAGGTGAGCCTCCATGTCCCGGCGCCAGGCCTGGACCGCCTCCGCGAAGTCGAAGGTAGCCTGGCCCCCCAGGTAGTCGGTGAAGAACTTGTCGGAGGTCACCACGTCGCGGCCGTCCCGATAGATCACGATCAGCCGGGCCTTTGGGAAGATGCTTCGGATCCGGTCCACGTTGTGGACGTTGCGCGGCGACTTTTCCAGCAGGTAGCGCCGCGGCCGGAGCTTGTCCTGTTGGAAGTGGAAGAAGTGTTCGACGTACTCCTCCGGCGACGGAGTCCGGCGCAGCTCCCGTCGCAGGGCAGCCTGGTCGAAGAGCCCCAGGTCCGGCAGGGTCGCGGGCCTCTCCTCCTTCTTCAACGAGAGCGCCGGCTTGCTGTGCTTGAGCACCGGTGCCGCGAGCCGCGTCAGGTGGTGCTTCAGGTTCGACCCTCCTTCACTCCACGGGGTCTTGGAGAAGAGCACGTCGGTACGGCGCACCGGGTCCTCCTCCTTCCAGCAGAGGTGGAAGAGGTGAGTCTCCATGAGCCCCCGGATGTCCGGGTGGAGGCTCAACAGGTTCAAGAGCCAGGTGCTGCCGCTCTTCCGGTGCCCGACGATGAAGGCGAAACCGTCGCCGTTCGTAGTTGTCATTCCCTCTCCCGTTGGTACGTACTAGCCGGCTCTCCGGCTCCTGCCAGAGACCGCATGGTTGGCGTTGGCTGCGGACCCAGGTCGTAGATCCAGACGATGGGGCCTTTGCCCCCCCACTCGGCGGGATCGAAGCTGCGGATCAGCTGCTCCCGGTCGAGCCCGTGGTAGAACCGTAGAAAGGACGGGAAGCTCTCGCCTCGCTTCGCCATCCTGCCGAAGTACTTGATTCTCGCTTCGCTGTTGGTGACCACGTAACGGATCCCCTCGGCCCGAAGCTCGTCCAGGGACTTGGGCTGCCGGGTCACCAGCGGGCTGCCCATGTCTAAGTCCACTGGATCGCGCCGCAACTCGGCGTCGGATTTCTCGGCCCGCAGCCACCAGGGATGGCCGAGCTCGACGATGTCGAGCCCCTCCTTGGGCGGGTAGCGGCTCAGGAGCTGAAGGCGGGTGCCCTGATGCCGGGTGAAGGGACCCTTGGGGATCGTCTTGAGCAGGGCCAGCTGCCGGGCGACCGACGTCGCGTTCGGCTGCAGAGCCGGCCCGTAGTCGTCCAGCAGGATGCGGCCGTTCCGAGGCAGGCTTTCGACGATCCAGCGGTAGGAGACCAGCCGGCTGTCCTGGCGCATCAATTGCTGGTTCTGGCTGGCGGCCTCGACGGCGGTCGGAATGCACGCGAGCCCCACGAGGGCCGCGGCTACCCCGGCCATACTGCCGGCCAGCCTTCCGTTCCGCCGCAGGGCGGGGACCAGCCGGGCCAGCAGCACCGCGCCCGGCCACGTGAGCGTCGCGAGCAGGGGGAAGATCGCGTTCAGGTGCCGCGGCTGCACGTGGTAGGCCGCGACGGTGATCGCCGCCAGGAAGAAGATCAGGATGGGGAGGCCCACGAGCACGGCGTACCAGCGGGTCTCCCGCTTCGCCAGGGCGGCCGCGAGTCCGAGCACGGCCAGGATCGTGAGCGGCAGGCTCATCCCCTTGGGCCGGGTTAGTACCTGGACGAAGTCCAGGCTCGCCCCGCTGAGCGCGTCGGAGGTGCCGGGCTTGTACTCGGTCTTGCTGTCCGGCTCGAAGAGGATCTGCTCCGGCTCGGGGAAGAAGGTGCTCTTGATTTGGACGTAGTTGGCCCGCCCCCAGGTGGGGTCGAGGAAGTTGTAGGGCGATGTGATGAAGAACCCCGCCAGGAAGAGCACCGGCACCACCGCGCTCCTCAGGATGGCCTTGCCCCAGGGCACCCGCTTCCTCAGCCCGTTCCATAGCTCAATGACCACGAAGGCCGGGACGAGCACGATGCCGTAGTAGTGCGTCCCCATGGCGACTCCGGCCAGCAGAGCCGCCAGCAGCAGTGGACGCCAGCGGAGGTCGTCCCGCGTGCGGAGATAGAAGAGAACCGAGACCGCGATCATGAGTCCGCCCGGCACGTCGCTCTTCATGCGCTGTGACGAGGCCACCATGGGGGCCATCACGGCGGCTACCAGAGCCGAGGCGAGGCCCGCCCGCTCGCTGTCGAAGACCTTCCGGGCGAGGAGGTAGACCACCCAGACCGTCGCCACCCCGCAGGCAAAGACCACCAACCGGCCCAGGAGCAGGAACGGACCCGGCGAGGTCAGGAAGTGGGCTCCGAACTCCGCTGTGGACTCGAAGCGTCCCATCGCCAGGCCACCCGCGAAGTAGAGGCCGTAGACGAACAGCCAGGCGTACATGCAGAGCGCCGGCTTGTGGAACCAGTGCGGGTTGAGATCGCCGGTTCCTAGCGCCATCGACCGCTTCATGAAGTGCAGCTCGTCCCCGTAGTAGGAGAAGGGCAGATCGTGGAACAGCCCCCACAGCCGGATGCCCGCCGCGAGGAGCAGGATCGCTGCGAGGGTGAGGGCCGTCGCCCGGGAGCGGGCCGCCTCTTCA
>JANOCF010000542.1:0-2227 GCA_031412055.1 Holophagales bacterium
TCCGCGAGGATGCCACCGCTGGCGCCAGCCCATCAGGCGGTCGGCGATCTCCAGCTCCTCGGCGTAGACCTTGGACATGGTGCCCAGGATGCCCAGGTTCTTGAGCAGGAGGTCCATCGGGTTGAGGCGCAGCTCGGCCGCGAGGTCCTCCATCGCCGACATCGTCAGGAAGCAGGCCTGGGGATGGTTGGGCGCCCGCCAGGCACGCGAGCTGGCCGTGTGCGTGGGTACGGACGTGTGCTGATGCCGCCGGTTCGGGACCTGGAAGACGTAGGGCAGCGGCGGGCTGCCGGAGCCGCCCAGTCCGCCCGAGCCCCACGACCTGGAGCGCCAGGCCGTGATGGTGCCGTCGGCCGTGGCACCCACCTCGATCTCGGCGAAGGCCGAGGGGCGGTCGCCGGCCACGGTCAGCTCAGCGTCGCGTTCCAGCATGAGCTTGACCGGCGCGCCGGTCTTGCGGGCCAGCTCGGCGCCGACGATGCCCCAGCGGTCCGCGGAGAACTTGCTGCCGAAGCCGCCGCCCATGTACTCGGTGCGGACGCGCACGTTGGAAGCCAGGATCTTGAGGCCCTCGGCGAGTTGGGCGGCCACGGCCGAGACGGCCTGGGTGGAGCACCAGGCGGTGAGCTGGTCGCCGTCCCAGATGCAGATCTGGCCGTGGGGTTCCAGGCAGTTGTGGGCGATGACAGGCTGGCCATAGGTTCCCTGGATCCTGGCGGAGACTTTCCCCATGGCTCCATCGGGGTCGCCGACGACCTCCTCCTGGCCGGGCTTGGACTGCGGGGCATCGGCCAGGAGCTGCTCGCTGACAAAGTGCGGGAGCACCTCGTACTCCACCTTGACGGCGCGGATGGCGTCGTCCAGGACCTGCTCGCTGACCGCGGCGATGGCCACGATCTCGTCGAGAGCCCACTGAACCTCTTTACCTTCACCCTGGACCAGGTGGATGGCCTTGACGCCGGGCATGGCCTCGGCGGCGGAGGTGTCCAGCTTCGTGATCCGGGCGTGAGCGTGCGGGCAGCGCACGAACCGGGCGTGGAGCATGCCCGGGAAGCGGAGGTCGTAGGTGTACTTGGCGGCGCCGGTGACCTTGGCGGGGCCGTCCAGGCGCGAGATGCGCTGGCCGATCAGCTTGCGGTCCTTGGCTTCGGGCCAGAAGTGCTCAACCATTGGCGCCCTCCGGCTCCTGGCGCTCTTCGCGGTCCTTCTTCCGCTTCGGCGGCTCGGCGGCCGGAGCGTCGGAGGCCTGGAGCACGGCCTTGCGCATGCCGGCGTAGGTGCCGCAGCGGCAGAAGTTGCCCGACAGGCCGCGATGGACCTCGTCCAGGTTCGGATGGGGGTTCCGGTCGAGGAGTCCCTTGACGGCCATGACGAAGCCGGGCGTGCAGAAGCCGCACTGCTGGGCATCGTTCTCGACGAAGGCGGCCTGGATCGGGTGGAGATTGTCGGGCCGGCCGAGCCCTTCGACGGTGTCGATGGGCCTGCCCTGGGCTTCGATCGCAAGGATGCTGCAGGCGTAGACCGTCTTGCCGTCGAGGAGCACGGTGCAGGAGCCGCAGGTGGCGCGGTCGCACACCTTTTTGGCGCCGGTCAGGTCGAGGTGGTCGCGAAGCGCGTCGAGCAGGGTGACGCGGGGCTCGAGGTTGGCCTTGTGAGGCTCGCCGTTGATCTGAAAGGTCATGGGGACCGGGCCGGGTCCGACGAGACCCATCCCTGGCGCCGAGGGCTTCACGGGTCTCGCATTGACCTCGTCGAGCACCACGCCGCCGCCGAGAAGCCCTGTGCCGATCGCTCCGGCCGCCGCGCTGCCGCGCAGGAAGTCGCGCCGGGACAGGCCGCCGGGAGGGCTCTCGCGCTTGCCGTTCTTCGCCATCGCCTCCTCCTTGATCTCGGCCAATTGCTCTTGGCCAATAAGGTACCACTCAAGGACGCGGGAGGTGTTATGGAGATGTAAAAGGAAAGGGGGCGCAGCATGCTGCGCCCCTACGTCGGAACCTGGCCGCGGCTCTACCCTACCAGCCGCACTTCCTTCCCTGGTTCTGCTGGTCGAGCCAGGTCTTGAGCGGAGCGAAGTAGTCGATGATCGCGGTGGCGTCCATCTTGTCCTGGCCGGTGACCACCTTCAGGGCCTCGGGCCAGGGACGGCTCGCGCCCATGGCCAGCATGGTGCGCATGCGCTTGCCGGCCTCCTCGTTGCCGTAGACCGAGCAGCGGTGCAGCGGACCCT
>JANOCF010000543.1:0-6461 GCA_031412055.1 Holophagales bacterium
GCTGCGCGCCCACGCGTCGTCCCGGACCGGGAAGCGGTTCGTCTTGCCCGGAAAGCGGTTGCACTTCTCGCAGGCCGGCAAAAGATTGCGCGGATCGTAGGCCAGCCAGTAGTAGCCCGGATGGCCTTCGCACCCGGTCACTCCCCGCTTGGGACGGTAGTGCTCCACATCGCCTTCCGAGACGTCCTCGACATAGGCTTCGCAGTAGGCGCACTTGCCGTAGAACAGCTCGAAGAGGTACTGCTTGAGCTCCCGCCAGATCTCCGGCCGGAACTTGTACTCCCTACCCTCTTCCGCGGTCTTCTCCGCGTTCTGGCGCCGTTCCTTGGCCGCGCAGACCTCCTCGGTCTCCCGGGCAGCCCGGTCGAGCCAGTCCTGGAAGTCGTAGGGCTTGACGTCGAGCACCGTGTACGAGCGCGCCAGGTGGTCCCTGGCGGTCTCCTGGTTCTTGCTCCGGATCAGGAGCGTCGATTCGTAGCCGTCCTTGTCCCGCACCTTGCACCGGAAGTTTGGCGGCCGGAAGGTCCGGCGGATCACTCCGGCCTCCTCGAGCCCGTGACGGATTCCTGGAGCTGCACCTTCGCCTCCATCAAAATCTTTTCCCTCTCTTCGGCGCTGATCGACTGCAAACGGTCGCGCATGCCGGCTTCGATCAGCTCGTACGCCGTCCGGGCCTCCTGCCTCTCGGCGGACGTGGGCATCCGCACCTTGAGCGTGGCCGCGGAGTGCTGAAGCTCGTTCCACTCCGATTCCGAGAGGTCGTCGCGGGCAGCCAGCTCGGTGTAGCGCAGGAGCAGTCTCTGGGTCTCAGACTCGCGCCCCGTCTGCAGGCCGAACAGCGGGCCGGTGAGGATCTGGTCGACCCGCAGGCCCTTGGAGGAGCCGGACGGGCGCTTGGCGGAGACCCAACCGTCCTCGCGCTGGAAATGGAGGATCGACGCGGGCGACAGGCTCCCGGCGATCAAGGGTGAGTGCGTGCTCGCCACGAACTGCGCTCCCGGGAAGGCTCCCGACAGGCGTTCCACGATGGCCTGCTGCCACGAGGGGTGCATGTGGGCGTCGAGCTCGTCCATCAGAACCAGCGCGTACCGTTCGCGGGGGTTGCCGTCCTGCTGCCCGTAGACCTCGTGCAGCCGCTGCAGGAGGAACCCGGTCCAGCCGATGAGCGACGCCGTGCCCTGGCTCACCGCCTCGATCGGCACCTCGCCGTCCGCGGTTTCCACCGTGATCTGGTGGGTGAACTCGTCGACCCGCTTGAAGCGGATCGGCACTCCGGCCGCAAGCTCGTTGGCCATCTGGAAGAACTCGTCCCGCAGCCGCGTGTAGCGGTTGTCCGAGCGTGAAGGCTCGCTCTTGCTCCAGTAGTCGAGGTTGACCAGCCACTGCTTCAGCTCGTCGAGCCGCGGATCCACGCCGCCCTTGAGAAGCGGCAGGAGGTCCTCCGGCGTCGGCCGGCGCTTCCCTTCCGGACCCGGCCCCTTGGCGCGTGCCGAGGAGACGGTGCGCAGCGGCGGAAAGCCGATGGCGAGCCAGCCTTCGGTCTCCAGCGGGCGGCTGGGCGTCACCTCGATCTCCGCCTGCCCGCCGTCGCGGGAGGCGAGCGTCGCCATGTACTCGTTGGGGCCGAAGGAGAGGACGATCCGGGACAGCCGGCTCGCCGTCCGGATCAGCCCGCCGGCGTACGGCTCCGCGTCCTTGCCGCAGAGGGCCGCCGCGATCGCCTCCAGGACCGTGGACTTGCCGACGCCGTTGTCGCCCAGGAACAGGGTCCACCGGTTTTCAATCTCCAGATCCAGCTCCTGGAAGGGGCCGATGTTCTCCAGCCGGACCCGGGTCAGGGGATGGAAACGGGGGATCAGGACTTCGGGCCGGGAGGCGAGCCGGGTCTCGGCCTTGACCCGGTCACGCAGCTTCGCGAGGAAGTCGATCACTTCCGGATGCGAGGGGGTGGACGCGTGATAGGGGATCACCTGGATGCCGTACCGCCGGCTGAGGAGGTCCGCCTGGGCGCGCCAGGCGTTGCCGGTCACGTGGACCAGGGCGTAGTGCGGCCGCCGCGCGATGCCGCGGAAGGCAAGGCCTCCCAGGTACGACTCGATGCCCGCCAGGCTCGCGCCCACGAACAGGATCGTGCGCGAGAAGAAGAGGCTCTCCATGGCCTGCACGAAGGCGCGGTTGCCGGCGACGGCCTCCCGGTACTGCGCGGGCGAGACCACCAGGGTCGACGGGTAGCGCAGGCTGCCGTAGAGCTTGAGCAGGAAGAAGCTCCGGTTGGCGAGCGCTTCGAGCAGCTGGTCGGTGTCCTCGGGCGTGAAGACCGGCGGACGCTGGCGCTCGAAGGTGCGCTCGAGCAGCTCGTCGAAGTTGGTCGTCAGGGCCGCGCAGAGGTGAAGGTCCTTGAGCAGGCGGTGAGCCCCGGACAGCGGCCTCTCCGATTGGAGGAAGATCTCGGTCAGGTGCCGGAGCAGCCGGTCCTCCCGTCCCCGCAGGCTGCCGATGACGCTGTCGGCGACCAGGTCGGCGTTGCCTTCCCGGAGAGCCGAGCGGAGCGATTCGCCGAACTGGCGCTCGACGTGCCCGTTCTCGATGGCCCATTCCAGGAGCTCGCTGACCAGGGTGAACCACTCCGGGTACCCCGACGCGGCGCTCAGCCCGGCCCCGACATAGACGACGCAGTCGCCCGCCACGCAGTCGGCCACGAGCTGGTCCGGCGGAAGAGCGGGCGGCAGGATCTCCTCGTACGGCGGCTCGGGCGACTCGGAAGCTCCTCGGCGAGCTCTGCGGCGCCACAGCGATGTTCCGGGGATGAGGAGGATCTGCGGTTTCCAGATCGCCGCGGCGGCGCCGAGGAGCAGGGTCAGCACGAGGAGCGCCAGGGCGGTTCCCCAGGCTCCCAGCACGGGCGTGGTGACCGTCAACCCCCTGTACTCGCCGCTGTCCTCCCCGCCGGTGGAGACCTCCACGGCGGGAGTCTTCACGCGGTAGAAGGGGAGGCTGAACTTCCACTCCGAATTGAGGAGCTCACGGGGGACCTGGACCCGGAGGATGCCGGGGCGGACGCTTACAACCTCGGCCTGCAGGCGGTCGAACATCACGACAAAGCCGGCCGTGGGATCGCGTTGCGGGATCGCGATGTCCACGACCTCTCCCGGTCCGGCCACCCTGGGAGAGACGCCGTGGATGCGCAGCGGCTCGGCCACGGTGAAGCTCTGAAAGGCGACGACCTCCCGGAGCGGGCCGTACCTGACCTTCACGGAAATCTGCCTCGGCGGTTTCGGCTCCAGGCCCGGGACCAGGACCTCCACGTCGTAGCGGCCCGGCGTCACGGGGAGAATGCGCTGGATGCGGACCTGCGTCTCGTCGAACCAGACCTGCAGCCGGTCCGCCTGAAGCTCGCCGGTGAGCGTGACCTCGACCGTGACGGTCGCGCCGGGCGGCGCCAGGTCCGGCCTGATCCGGTACACCTTCAGCGGGCCGTCTGACAACCGGAGGGCGGGCACCTCGGACTTCCGGGGCTCCCGCTGTGCCTGCGGCAGGGCCTCGCCGGGAAGTCCCAGCAGCAGGAGCAGGGCCAGGCCCGGAAGGCCCGGGAGCGTGCGTCGAACCTCGTGCATGCCTACTCCTCCTCAGTATCGGCACCATGCGACACTGCTGGAAACCCCTCTCGCACTGACGCTTACAGCCTTTCAGTATAGAGGACCGGAGGAAAGGAAAAATGGTTCCCGCGATCGGGAGAAGGGGCAGAAGGGAGAGGAGCGGGAGCCGGGATCTTGTTCCCGGCCCCCAGTATCCCGGGTTCTCGAAAACAGCGGCGGAGGTCAGGACTTCCGCTTGAGCGTCATCTCCATCATCTTCATCTCGACGCCGTTGCCGTCGCGCCCGAACAGCTCCAGCTTGAAGTTGTTGTTGTCGGTCCAGGTGGTGACCGACTTGATGGAGCCCTTCTTTTTGGTCATGGGATCGATCATGTCGCCGTTCGCGGTGCAGACCTTGCCGGCGTTGTCGCAGGTGCCGGTCGAGTAGAGGATGCCGGTGCCCATGTTGTCCACCCAGGAGCTGACGTGCTGCTTGGACAGGTTGTCGTAGCCGTCGGTGCCGTGGCCCTCGAACGGCTGGCCCATCATGTTCCCCTTCCAGACGGACTGCACGTACCGCCCGCCCAGTATCATCTCGGCGTGCATCGTGCCGGTCGACTCGGACGGAGGGGCGCCGGGAGCCATCCACATCTTGTTGGTGAACGTCCAGTCGCCGGCCATGCGTCCGAGCTGCTTGTGCGGTTCACCCGGGGTCATGGCCGCCATCATGGCCGCCATGTCCATCTCCGGCGCGGCCGTCTCCGGCGCGCCCGGGCCGTCGATCTTCTCGTTCTGCGCCCACGCAGGCACCGACATCGTGGCGAGCAGACACAGGACTGCGATTCCTCTTACCTTCATGTCAGCCTCCTTTTATCTCCGGTTGTCCAGCAGATCGGCGCTTGAATTACGCCCAATTACCACCTAGACTACTCCACGACGGACGTAACGTCAAGACAACATCATGACACCGGTTTGCGGCCTTGATCCCCACGCCGGAGCCTGTATCATGCCGCCCGGACCCGACACGACATCTTGACCATGGCCATACCTGTCTACGATTCCTCCGCCATCGAAGTCCTGACCGGGCTGGATCCGGTGCGCAAGCGCCCCGGCATGTACACCTTCACGGACCGGCCCGACCATCTGGCCCAGGAGGTCATCGACAACGCCGTCGACGAAGCCGTCGCCGGCTACTGCCAGAACATCCTGCTCACCGTCCATGAGGACGGGTCGCTCTCGGTGGCCGACGACGGGCGCGGCATGCCGGTCGACCTCCACAAGGGCGAAAAGGTCCCGGGCGTCGAGGTGATCCTCACCCGCCTGCACTCGGGCGCCAAGTTCTCGGACAAGAGCTACCGCTTCTCGGGCGGTCTCCACGGCGTGGGCGTCTCGGTGGTCAACGCGCTTTCCAGGCAGCTCGACGTCTGGGTCAAGCGCGACGGCAAAGAGCACCACATGTCCTTTGCCGACGGCCGCAAGGTCTCCGACCTCAAGGTCATCAACACCGTGGGCCAGCGCAACACGGGCACCACGGTCCGCTTCTGGCCGGACCCGGGCTACTTCGACACGCCGAAGTTCACCATCCCCAAGCTCAAGCACAACCTGCGGGCCAAGGCCGTGCTCTGTCCGGCGCTGCGCATCCGCTTCGTGCACGAGGGGCATCCCGAGGACGACCACGAGTGGTATTACGAGGACGGCCTCACCGCCTACCTCCTGGACGAGCTCGAGGGCGCCGACATGGTGCCGCCCCAGCCCTTCGTCGGCCGCTTCAAGGGCGCCGACGAGGAGGTGGACTGGGCCGTGGCCTGGCTCGCGGACGAGGGCGACCTCGTCGCCGAGAGCTACGTCAACCTGATTCCGACCACCCAGGGCGGCACGCACGTCAACGGCTTCCGCGCCGGGCTGACCGACGCGGTGCGCGAGTTCTGCGAGTTCCGCGATCTTCTTCCGCGCGGGGTCAAGATCGCGCCCGAGGACGTCTGGGCGCGCTGCTGCTACGTGCTCTCCGTGCGCATGAAGGAGCCGCAGTTCACGGGCCAGACCAAGGAACGGCTCTCCTCCCGCGAAGCGGCGGCCTTCGTCTCGGGCGTCACCAAGGACGCCTTCGCGCTCTGGCTCAACCACAACGTCGAGCAGGCCGAGCAGATCGCGCGGCTGGCCATCGACAGCGCGCAGGCGCGGCTGCGCGCCGGCAAGCGGGTGCAGAGAAAGACGGTCACCTCCGGCCCGGCCCTGCCCGGCAAGCTCGCCGACTGCACCAGCCAGGACCTCAACCTGACCGAGCTGTTCCTGGTCGAGGGCGACTCCGCGGGCGGCTCGGCCAAGCAGGCGCGCAGCCGCGAGTTCCAGGCCATCATGCCGCTCCGCGGCAAGATCCTGAACACCTGGGAGGTCGAGTCTTCCGAGGTGCTGGGCTCGCAGGAGGTCCACGACATCGCGGTCGCCGTCGGGGTGGACCCCGGGTCGGACAACATCAAGGGGCTGCGCTACGGCAAGATCTGCATCCTGGCGGACGCGGACTCCGACGGCGCGCACATCGCGACGCTCCTCTGCGCCCTGTTCCTCAAGCACTTCCGGCCGCTGGTCATGGAAGGCCACGTCTACGTGGCCATGCCGCCCCTCTACCGCATCGACGTGGGCAAGGAGGTCTACTACGCCCTCGACGAGCAGGAGAAGAAGGGCATCCTGGACCGCATCGAGGCGGAGAAGAAGCGGGGCAAGCCGAACGTGCAGCGATTCAAGGGTCTGGGCGAGATGAACCCGCTGCAGCTCCGGGAGACCACCATGGCCACGGAGACCCGCCGTCTCGTCCAGCTCACCGTCGACAGCGACAATCCGCCCGACGCCCTCATCGACATGCTCCTCGCCAAGGGCCGCGCCGGCGAC
>JANOCF010000544.1:0-1733 GCA_031412055.1 Holophagales bacterium
CACCGCAAGGACCTGGTCATCATCATCGGCCAGCTCCCCGGGTTCCTCATCTACTCCCGAAACCTCTGGTTCATCTACAAGACCGGCCAGCAGCTCGCGGAGCCGCAGCCTCCGGGCGTCGACCAGCCCTAAAGGACTGAAATTGCGGCGCGACCTGGCCCTCCTCGCGCTCCTCGGAGCCCTGCTGTTCCTCCCCGGGCTTGGCTCGCGGGACCTGTGGAACCCCGACGAGGCCCGCTACGCCGAGGTCGCCCGGGCGATGCATCTCTCCGGCTCGTACGCAGTCCCGCGACTCAACGGCGAGGTGTACACCCAGAAGCCGCCGCTCCTCTTCTGGCTGATCATCGCCTCCTCCTTCCTCACCGGAGGCGTCAGCGAACTGTCTGCGCGCCTGCCCTCGACCCTGGCCGCGATCGGGGCGGCGCTGCTGGTCTTCCGCATCGGAGAGCGCCTGTTCAACCGGCGGGCGGCCTGGATCGCGGCCGGCGCCCTTGCCACCTGCGCCAAGATCCTCTGGCAGGGACGGTTCGGGCAGATCGACATGCTCCTCACCTTCCTGGTGGCGCTGGGAGTCTGGTTCTGGGTGCGCGGCTACACCGAGGGCAGGCCCGGCCTCTACCCGCTGTTCTTCGTGGCCACCGGCCTCGCGACCCTGGCCAAGGGTCCGGCCGGGTTCCTGCCGCCGCTCCTTTCGATCGTGGTCTATCTGGCCATCACTCGCGACTGGACCGAGCTGCGGCGCTTGAGGATCGGGCTCGGACTGCTGGTCTACGCCGCGGTGGTGCTGGCGTGGCTGATCCCCGCCGGCCTCTCCGGCGGCCGCGAGTACCTGGACCTGATCGTCTTCAAGCAGAACGTCACCCGGTACGCCGACCCCTGGCACCACTTTCAGCCCTGGTACTACTACCTGACGCTGATCCCGGCGGAGTTCTTCCCCTGGTCGTTCCTGCTGCCCACCGCGATCGTGGCCGGCAGGCGGCTCCAGAATGATCAGGAGCGCGAGCGCAAGGGCCACCTCTTCGCCCTCTGCTGGATGGTGGTGACCGTCGTCTTCTTCAGCATCTCCCCGGCCAAGCGCTCGGTCTACATCCTCACCATGTACCCGGCCATGGCGCTGCTGGTGGGCATGGCCCTGGACCGGATCGCCACGGAATGGCCTCGGGGGCGAAAGTGGCTGCTCTGGCCGCTGGGTCTCGCCGCCGGCCTGGCACTGCTGGTGTTGGCGGCGCTGCCCATCGCGGGGCGAGGCCGGGAAGAGGCCGTGGCCCTGGGAGGAGACCGCTTCGTCTGGCAGGTGACGCTGGCCTTCCTGCCGCTCGTCGCTGGGGCTTTCTACGCGTGGTGGGCGGCCCGGCAGGGGCGGATCTCCCGGTCTGCAGGCGGGCTGGCCGCAGGGATGGCCACCTTCGCGGTAGTGGCCTCCCTGTTTCTGATCCCGAAGTTCGACGTGGTCAAGTCCACCCGCGGGATGTCCAAAGAGCTCCTCGCGAGGATGCAGCCGGGGGAGACCTACGGCATCTACCCGCGCCTCGACTCCACCTTCCTCTTCTACACCCGGCGTTTCGCCGTGGAGCTCGACAGCGAGCAGAAGCTCCGGGAGTACGCCCGCCGGCCCGGCCGCGTCTGGGTCCTCGCCCAGAGGGACGACCTCGCGAAGCTCGGCGAACCCCTGCCGCTCGTGCCGTTTGCGTCGGACCAGGACATTCGGGAGGGATACATCCTCCTCGGCCGCC